>NZ_JAELTK010000088.1:0-24540 GCF_016428765.1 Delftia sp. ASV31 | reverse complement strand
CCCCCCCCCCCCCCCCCCCCCCCCCCCCCCCCCCCCCCCCCCCCCCCCCCCCTTTTTAGATGTGTATAAGAGACAGGCGTTCACTGCGTGAACTTCGCTCAGACAACCGCAGCGAGTCAGTTGACGAAGCAGTCCTGTCCTTCGGCAGGACTGCAACCCCGCAACCGCCACGCCGCAGGCGCAGGCATACGGGTTGGGCTCCGTAGAACAGCCGGTGTTTCACGGCGCAGCCTTGTGCCCGGCCTTTCCAGCTGCGCTGCGCAGGTCTGCCACCTGGGCGGCCGTCACGTCGGCGGGCTGGCCGCCCAGGGTGGCGCGGGTGTAGTTGGCCAGGGCGGCGACTTCGCCATCGGTCAGCTCCTGCATGAAGCCGGGCATGCCGGGCAGGGGCGCGGGGCCCTGCTGGGTGGCCGGGTGCTTGGGCAGGCCGACGAGGATGGCCAGCACCAGGTTGCGGGCGTCGGCCTGGCGCACGGTGCTGTTGCCCTTGAGCGGGGGCATTGTGAGGCTGCGGCCCAGGCCCTCGCTGCCGTGGCAGCTGGCGCACAGCGCCATGTAGTGGCCCCGGCCCGCGTCCAGCGTGCCCGCGCCGTTGCCCGCGCCATTGCCCGCGCTGTTGCCGGTGCCGGAATCCGGGGGCGCGGCGGCCGGCAGGGGCTGGGGCGCGGGCGGGTTGTCGCCCAGCAGGAAGGTGGACAGCGCCGTCATGTCCTCGGCCGTGAGGTACCGGGTGCTGTTGGCGATGACCTCGTGCATTTCATCGAAGGCGCTGCCGTGGGCCGAGAAGCCCGTCTGCAGGAACTGGGCCATGCCCTCGCGCGTCCAGCCGCGTGCGGCCAGGGCTTCGGCGGTGATGCCGGGGGCCGTGAACAGCGACAGCGTGCCGCCCTGCAGCCAGCGGTCCTTCTGCATCTGGCCGAACATGCCGCGCGGCGTGTGGCATTCGGCGCAGTGGCCCATGACATTGCCCAGGTACTGCCCGCGCAGCCAGGCCGGGCTCTGGCCCTGCGAGCCCACGGGCAGCGGCGCGCTGGACAGGAACAGCGTCTTCCAGCCGAACATCAGCACGCGCAGGTTGAAGGGAAAGGGCAGGGCGGGCTTGGTGTTTGGCTGGGCCACGGGCCGGATGTTCATCAGGTAGCCGTAGATCAGGTCCGAGTCTTCGCGGCTCATCAGGTGGTAGGAGGCATAGGGCATGGCCGGGTAGAGCTGGCGCCCGCCCGGCGCCGTGCCGCGGGTTACGGCGGCGTGGAATTCCTCGGCCGTCCAGCGGCCTATGCCGTGGTCCGGGTCGGGGGTGATGTTGGTGCCGTAGAGGGTGCCGAAGGGCGTGGGCAGGGGCTTGCCGCCCGCAAAGGGCTGGCCTTCCCGGGCGCCACCCATGCCACCCACCCCGTCATGGCAGGCCATGCAGTCGGCGGCGCGCGCCAGGTACAGGCCCTGGGCCAGCTGCTGCGGGCTGCGGTGCACGGCCTGCGGCTCGCGCTGCGGCACATGGGGCCGGTTGCCCCAGACGGCGGCAATGGCAAACAGCACGGCCAGCAGCAGGAGGATGAGCAGCAGCCTGCGCCAGCGGCGCCTGGGCCTGCGCGGTGGCGGGGGGCGGGCACCGCTGTAGTCGGCAGGTGGCGCGGCGGTGGGGGAACCGGTGGCGGCGGTGGGGGCGGCTGCGCTGGGGTCGGCGGCGGACATGGCGCTCATCCTTTCAAGGTCAGCCCGGGCGTGTTCAGGACCAGGTCCTTCACGGCCGCGTAGTAGCGCACATAGCCGGTGCAGCGGCACAGGTGGGGCTGCAGCGCCTCGCCCACGACCTGTTCCACATCGGCCGCGCGGATGGGTGCCTTGGCCAGGCGCTCGACCAGCACCGTGGCCGCGATGACGAAGCCCGGCGTGCAGTAGCCGCACTGGAAGCTGAAATGCTCCAGGTACTTTTGCTGCACGGGGCTGATTGCGATGACCTTGCGCGGCTGGCCCGAGGCGCCGGGCGGGGGCGGGGGCGCGGTGTCCGCGCCGGCCGGGTCGGCAATGCCTTCGATGGTGCGGACCTTGCGGCCCTGGAAGTAGTGGGCGCCGGTGATGCAGGTGCGCATCTCGCGGCTGCCTTCGGGACCGTCCACGATGATGGTGCAGGCCCGGCATTCGCCGATGCCGCAGCCCAGGCGCGAGCCGGTGAGGTTCAGGTATTCGTGCAGGAAGTCGATCATGGGCATGCCTTCGGGCACGTCCATGGGGCCAACGGTCTGGCCGTTGACGGTCAGCGACAAGGGGCGCGGGACAAGGCTCATGGTGCGAGTGCCTCCCTGATCTTTTGCGGGGTCACGGGCAGGTCGTGGAAGCGCTTGCCAATGGCGTGGTGCAGTCCGTTGACGATGGCGGCGACGATGGGAATCATCACCACCTCGGCAATGCCCTTGGGCGGATCGGTGTCCGACAGCGGTGCCAGCAGCTCGGCCGTCTGCTTCCAGACCGCCACCTCGCTGCCGCGCGGCAGGTGGTAGCGGTGGAAGTTCCAGTTGCCGTCGCCGGGGCCGCCCTCGTACAGCGGCATGGTTTCGTACAGCGCATGGCCTATGCCCATGGCGATGCCGCCTTCGAGCTGGCCGTGCACCAGCTCGGGCACGATGGGCCGCCCGCACTCCATGATGGAGTGGTGGGCCAGCAGCTCGACCGCGCCCGTGCCCGTGTCCACGGCCAGCTCGACCAGGGCCGCATTGGCGCTGTAGTAGGTGACGCCCGCGTTGTTGCGCTGCATGGGCGGATAGAACAGGTTGCGCCGCGCAATCATGCGGTAGCCGGCGGCGCTGCGCCGCGCGGTGACAGAGGCCTCGACGGGCGTGGCCGCCTGCGGCGTGTCGGTGGTGTCAGGGGCCGGCGTGACGGCGGCAGCATCGGGCGCGCTGCCCAGGCGCACGGCCAGCGCGTCCAGCGGCCGGCGCGCGCTGGTGCCCAGGATGTCGAAGTCGGCCTCGGCCCATTGCCAGCGGTTGAAGGTATGGCCCACGGCGCCCGTGACCAGCTGCATGGCATGGGCCTTCTGGGCCAGGGCCTGCAGGGACAGCGGCTGCATGCCGTTGGCCGTGAGCATGCCGTTGACCCAGCGCGCGTCCTCGCGGCGCACCACGTAGGGCGCCTTCTGGCCGCCGCCCGTCCCCTGGCTCCAGATGGCGACGGCGGCCGGCCACAGGCCGTGCTCGAAGACCACGCGCGCCGTCTCGCTGGTGGCGTGGCTGTAGTAGTAGGCCGAGTTGCTGGCGCTGGCCGGCGAGGCGTAGACCGGCGTCCACAGCGGCCGGGTGGCGAAGCGGTCCTGGTCGGCCTGGGGCATGGTGTAGTTGTCGCCCTCGGCCTTGAGCGGCAGCTCCGGCCAGTCCAGGCAGGCGGTCTGCAGCTCGTCGGCGGGCTTGCCGAACCACTGCACGCACAGCTGGGCCTGCGAGGTGCCCATGCCCGTGCCGATCTCGGTGCCCGAGTGGTGCAGCAGCACGCGGCCCTGGAGCGATATCTCGATGCGGGCGAAGGCCGCCTCGCCGCCCGTGCCGAAGTCCTTTTGCACGCAGGCAAAGCCCACGCCGTAGCGCTGGCCCGGGTGGCTGGCCTCGTAGGCGGTCTTGCGCTTGGCGCGCTCGGTCCACAGCGGATGGCGGCGGGCGCGCTCCAGCACCTCGTCGGCGCGCAGGGCACCGGCGGCAATGGCGCCCTGGGTGTTCTTGGCGCCCGAGGTCAGCACGTTGCGCAGGCGCAGCTCGATGGGGTCGATCTGCAGCAGTTCGGCGATTTCGTCCACCATCATTTCGGTGGCCGCCATGCTCTGCAGCGTGCCGTAGCCGCGTGCCGAGCCCGCGTCCAGCGCGCGGCTGGCCAGGGCCACGGCGGTGATGTCGTTCTTGGGAAAGTAGTAGATGGACTGCGCCGCCGTGCCGCCGACCATGGCGACCGAGGGCGAGAAGTTGGCCCGGCCGCCGCCATTGGCCGTCATGTTGGCCACCAGGCTCTGGAAGAGGCCGGTCTTCCTGTCGATGGCCATGGTGTAGTCGATCTCGAAGGCATGGCGCTTGAGCGAGGACTGGAACTGCTCGAACCGGTCATTGGCCAGGCGCACGGGCTTGCCGTCCGCATACAGCGCGCAGACCAGGCCGTAGTAGGGCATGGGCGCGTGGTCCTTGGAGCCGTAGCCCACCGTGTAGCACGGGTGCACGAAAAGGTTCTTGAGCGGGAACCTGCTGGCCTGCACCATCTGCGCAGCCCATTCGGCCACTTCGTGCGGCGATTGCGTGGCCAGCACCATGTGCAGGCTTTGCGTGGCCGCGTCATACCAGCAGTTGGCGTTGTCGGGTTCCAGCGCGGCCGTGTCCACCGATTGCGTGGCGTAGTGGCGCTGCAGCACCAGCCAGTCGGCGGGCGGCGTGGCCAGCTCCTGGGCGATCTGCTCGGCCGCGCGCAGGCCGCGTGCCGTGACCGCGTCGGCCTTGGAGATCTGCGGCCAGACCAGCGGCTTGCGTTCGGCGGGGAACAGCGGGGCATCGCGCAGGCTGGAGAACACGTCGTCGTCAAAGGCCGTGGCGCCGCCCTGGCGCACGTAGCGGAACACGCCCCAGGGCGGACGGTCCAGCGCGCCCGTGACGCGGCCGTAGCGGATGACGCCGGCCGTGGCCTGCAGCCTTTCCTTGGCAAAGCGAAAGCGCGCGAAGTCGTGGTAGATCAGGATGGCCACGGCCTGGCCCAGGTAGGCGGGGGTCTTGCCTGCGGGCAGCAGCATGTCTTCGCCATAGAACTCGGGAAAGGCCAGGCCGTCGCGCGCCAGGTCCTCGGCCGTGACCACGCGGTCGGGCGCCAGCTCGCCGTCCAGGGAAGACAGGTCCATGCCGTCGAACAGCCGGTCGGCCAGCGTGGTGCGCACGATGAAGGCATGGGATTGCTGCTGGGGCCAGTGCGGCATGTCGCGTGCGCGGATGTCGCGGGCGAAGACCTTGGCGCCCATGACCTTGGAGCGGCCATCGAGCCGCATGCGCGGCAGCTGCGTGACCGGCTCGCGGGCCACGCTGCCGAGCACGCGGTCTTCAAAGAGGGCTGCATAGGCCTGGCTGGCCAGCGGCGCCACCCAGACGCTGACGCCTGCGATGCTGGCGGCCTGCAGAAAGCCGCGCCGCGACAAGGGAGCCGTGCCGGCCTGGCTGCCGGCGCCGGAGTGTTGTTCTGGGCGCATGGCGCTCTTCTCCTGTGGGGTTGAGCCCACTGTAGGAGGGCGCATGCCGCGCGGCCTGTCAGCAAAGGCTGCTTCTGGCGTCAGCGCGGCGGCAGCGGCAGGTGCCTGCCATCGTCAAAAGCAGGAGCGGGCCAGGCCCGCCAGGCCGCGACGGCAGCGTGCCGGCCGCACTGTCAATCAGACGCCGCCGCAAGAAGGGCCTTGCCGCAGTGCTCCGTGGCGCCGCGCATAGCCCGGCAGGGCCAGGGCGTGTCCACATTCAGGCATAGTTGAGGGTTGTGCAGAAAGTAGTGAAGTCCCGGGCATAACCGGAGCTTCTTATTACTTAATTTTTTTATAGTTTGCGTTTTTATACGCGCAACCTATATTTGCTCCCACTTCCCAACAATGCGCAGCGGCGTCCCCAGGCCGTCCTGCGCCGCGGCGTTTTTTCATGATCGAGATTCGGGATCTTTCCCTGACCTACAAGGGCCCCACCGGGCCCGTCCATGCCTTGCGGGGCATCAACCTGCAGATCGAGTCGGGCGAGGTGTTCGGCATCATCGGCCGCAGCGGCGCGGGCAAAAGCTCGCTGGTGCGCTGCCTGAACCTGCTCAACCGCCCGACCTCGGGCCAGGTGCTGGTGGGCGGCCGTGACCTGATGCAGCTCAGCGATGCCGAGCTGCGCACGGCGCGCCGCGACATCGGCATGGTGTTCCAGCATTTCAACCTGCTGTCCTCGCGCACGGTGTTCGACAACGCCGCGCTGCCGCTGGAGCTGGCGGGCATGTCGGCCGACGACATCAAGAAGCGCGTGGACCCGCTGCTGGACCTGGTGGGCCTGAGCGCGCTGCGCGACCGCTATCCGGCGCAGATCTCGGGCGGGCAAAAGCAGCGCGTGGGCATTGCGCGCGCGCTGGCCAGCCACCCCAAGGTGCTGCTGTCGGACGAAGCCACCTCGGCCCTGGACCCCGAGACCACGCGCTCCATCCTGGACCTGCTGCGCAAGGTCAACCGCGAGCTGGGCCTGACCGTGGTGCTGATCACGCACCAGATGCAGGTGATCAAGCAGATCGCCGACCGCGTGGCCGTGATCGACGGCGGCGAGATTGCCGAGCTGGGCCCCGTGATCGACGTGTTCACGCGCCCGCAGCAGGCCATCACGCGCAGCCTGATCGACGAGATCGTTCCCCAGCAACTGCCCGAGTCGGTGGCCGTGCGCGTGAATGCGCTGGCCGCCCAGCTGGCGCCCGGCCAGCAAGGCCGGCTGCTGCGCCTGTCGTATGCGGGCGAGAGCGCCTACCAGCCCATCCTGTCGCACCTGATCCGCGAGCTGGGGCTGGACCTGTCCATCCTGCATGGCCAGATCGACGAGATCCAGGAGCAGACCTTCGGCTCGCTGGCTGTCTTCGCCAGCGGCGACGCGGCAAAGATCGATGCCGCCGTGGACCATCTGCGCGCCACCGGCGTGCAGGTGCAGATCGTTTCCACCAGGGATTGAGCGATGTTTGAGAATTTTTCGGAAATGATGCTGGAGCTGTTCGTCAGCTCGCTGTGGGAGACCATCATCATGGTCGGCGTCTCGGGCCTGGTGGGCGGCCTGATCGGCATTCCCCTGGGCGTGTTCCTGCGCCTGACCGACCACGGCGGCGTGCTGCAGAACGGCCCGGCCAACAAGATCGTGGGCTGGATCGTCAATGCCCTGCGCTCCACCCCCTTCATCATCCTGCTGGTGGCCATCATCCCGCTGACGCGTCTGATCACGGGCTCGTCCATCGGCACCTGGGCGGCCGTGGTGCCGCTGACCATTGCGGCAGCGCCCTTCGTGGCGCGCCTGGTGGAGACCGCGCTGCGCGAGGTGGACAACGGCCTGGTGGAAGCGGCCCAGTCCATGGGCGCCACCACGGGCCAGATCGTCTGGAAGATCCTGCTGCCCGAGGCGCTGCCCGGCATCGTGGCGGGCCTGACCATCAGCTTGGTGAGCCTGACCGGCTACTCGGCCATGGCCGGCGCCATTGGCGGCGGCGGCCTGGGCGACCTGGGCATCCGCTACGGCTACCAGCGCTTTTTGCCCGATGTGATGCTGGCCGTGGTCATCATCCTGATCTTCTTCGTGCAGGCCATTCAGAGCCTGGGCGACTGGGCGGTGCGCAGGTTGAGCCACCGCTGATCCAACGGCCGCAGTGGCAGCAGCGGCAAGGAGCCGCGAGATTTTCCAAAAGAGGGATTCCATGAAAAAACGCGCCTTGCTCCAGTCGCTGGCCCTGGCCGCCGTCCTGCCGCTGGCGGAAATGGCGGCGCTGCCGGCCCATGCGGCCGACGGCTCGGTCACCATCGGCGTGACCTCGGGCCCGCATGCCCAGATTGCCGAGGTGGCCAGGAAAGTGGCCGAGAAGAACGGCCTCAAGGTGAAGCTGGTCGAATTCGGCGACTTCATCCAGCCCAACGCTGCCCTGTCGCAGGGTGAGCTGGACGCCAACATCTACCAGCACCAGCCCTTCATGGACGCCCAGAACAAGGACCGGGGCTACAAGCTCGTGCCCGTGGCCCGTGCGGTCAACCAGCAGATGGGCGTGTACTCCAAGAAGATCAAAAGCCTGGCCGACCTCAAGAGCGGTGCGCGCGTGGGCATCCCCAACGACCCCACCAATGGCTCGCGCGCACTGATGGTGCTGGCCGCGCAAAAGCTGATCGAACTGAAGACCGGCGCGGGCGCCCGTGCCTCGGTGCTGGACATCACGGCCAATCCGAAGAAGCTGCGCTTCGTGGAACTGGAGGCCGCCCAGCTGGCGCGCTCGCTGGACGACCTGGACGCTGCCGCCGTCAACAGCAGCTATGCCGTGGCCGCAGGCCTGTCGCCGCAAAAGGATTCGCTGGCGCTGGAAGCCACGGACACGCCCTATGTGACCGTGCTGATCGCCACGCGCGCCGGCCATGAGAAGGACGCGGGCCTGCAGGCCTTCGTCAAGGCCTACCAATCGCCCGAGGTGCGCCAGTTCATCGACACGCAGTTCAAGGGCGCCTACACGGCGGCCTGGTAAGACCATGGGCAGCCTCGCATCCCACCGGGTTTCCGACGCGGACTTCGTGGCCGCCATCGGCGTGCAATGGCAGCGCCGCCCGCTGGCGCCCGAGCCCGGCCTTGCCGCGCTGCTGGCGCAGGCCCAGCTGGACGACGGCGGCAAGGCCACCGTGGTCCAGGCCGTGGGCATGCTGGTGGTCGACGAATGCGTGGCCCATGGCTACCACAGCATGGACCTGGTCGTGCTGCACCCGGGCACGCCGGGCCTGGACGAGGCGCTGGAGCGCTTTGACAAGCCCCACACCCATGCCGATGACGAGGTGCGCTACATCCTCGAAGGCGAAGGCCTGTTCGGCTTCTTTGATGCCCACGGCCAAGAGCGCGTGCTGCGCGTGCAGCCCGGCGACTACCTGCGCATACCGGCCGGCGTGGAGCACCGCTTCACGCTGACCGCCACGCGGCGCATCAAGGCGCTGCGCCTGTTCGCCGATACGGCGGGCTGGGTGGCTCAATATACCCAGCGGCCCGCCGCTGCCATGGAGGTGCCCGCATGAGCCTGCCTGTCCCGACACTGTTCCAGACACTTGACGAGGCGCTGTTCACGCGCGCCCAGGACCTGCTGGACGAGGAATGGCTGGCCAAGGATGCCGACCTCGCCCCTGTGCTGCCCGTGGTGCTGGCGCGCGGCGTGGGCCAGGACTGGCACAAGGCCGGCACCTTCCGCCACCACCTGGCGGGCGTGGCGCGTTCGCTGGCGCTGTGGCGCCAGCCGCGCGACGTGCGCCTGCTGGGCCTGCTGCACAGCGTCTACGGCAACGCCTTCGTGGACCTGGTCAAGTTCGACGCGGGCAGCGAGCGCGGCCGCCTGCGCGAGCTGGTGGGCGAGGGCGCCGAGCACCTGGTCTACCTGTTCTGCACCATGAGCCGCACGCAGTTCATGCAGAAGATACTGGCCGGCGACCTGGCCGAAGACGGCTCCATGGCGCTGGAATCCGCCGGCCGCAGCCAGCGCCTGAGCGCCTATGAGGTGGCGGCCTTCACCATCGTGAGCATGGCCGATGCCATGGAGCAGTGGTTCAGCTGGCAGGAAGACATCTACTCGCAGTTTCCGCAGGTGCAGAACCAGCGGCAGCAGGGCGTGCACTGGGCGGCCTCGCTGTGGCCCGGTCCCATGCGGCCGGCCAGCCGCATGCTCAGCCAGATCAGCGACCTGGGCCGTGCGCTGCAGCACCCGGCGCTGCGCGCCCAGCTGCCGCTGCCGCCGGTGTTCGACCATTGCAGCCGGCAGCTTTCGCCCGGCGACGAGGCCGCTGCCGTGTCGCTGTACTGGTCGGTGATCCAGCTGGACCAGCCGCTGGTGGACCTGGACGCCGCCACGGCCGTGCTGGAAAGCGCCGTGCGTCTGAACCCCTGGGTGGGCGAGCCGCAGATGGTGCTGGCCCAGCTCTACCTGTCTGCCGGCCGTGCCGACGACGCCGCGCGCGCAGCCACCAGCGCGCTGCAGTGCTTCAGCGGCTGGGGCAATGCCTGGGACAAGCGCGTGCAGTGGGACGCCTGGATCGCCTGGACGCGCATCCTGCTGCAGTCGGCGCAGCAGGGAAGCTGGCCTGAACGGCTGGACAAGCTCAACAACCTGGCCCTGAAGGGATGAGATGCAATAAAGCCTGGCGCGAGAGCCAGGCTTTTTTGTGATGGGAGCGCGCCCGCGCCTTATTTGGCCGGCGCCGTTTCGGCCTTGGCGGTCGGCGCAGCGCTGGCGGGCACGGCGCCATCCTCGATCGCCTCGGGGTGCATGGGCCGGCGTGCATAGCGCTGGGCCAGCACGGCGCAGACCATGAGCTGCAGCTGGTGGAAGACCATCAGCGGCAGCACGATGGCGCCCACGGCGCTGGACTCGAACAGCACCTTGGCCATGGGCACGCCGCTGACCAGGCTCTTCTTGGAGCCGCAGAACACCAGGGTGATCTCGTCCTCCTTGGAAAAGCCCAGGCGGCGCGCCGTCCATGACGTGATGACCAGCACCAGGGCCAGCAGGATGGACGACAGCAGCAGCAGGCCCAGCAGCGCAGGCAGGGGCGTCTGCTGCCACAGGCCGCTGATAACGGCGGCGCTGAAGGCCGTGTACACCACCAGCAGGATGGAGCCCTGGTCCACGAACTTCACGCGCTTGGCATGGCGCGAGATGAAGCCGCCGATCACGGGCCGCAGCAGATGGCCCAGCACAAAGGGCAGCAGCAGCTGCAGCGCGATCTTGCCGATGGCCTGCAGCGCGTCGCCGCCTTCGGCGCTCTTGTGCAGCAGCATGCTGACCAGGATGGGCGTGATCACGATGCCCATCAGCGTGGAGGCCGAGGCGCTGCACACGGCGGCGGGCATGTTGCCGCGCGCCATGGCCGTGAAGGCGATGGCCGATTGCACCGTGGCCGGCAGCGTGCACAGGAAGAGCACGCCCATGTACATCTCGGGCGTGACCAGCGGCTCCAGCACGGGGCGCAGCGCCCAGCCCAGCAGGGGAAAGAGCACGAAGGTGGCCGCGAAGATGGTCAGGTGCAGGCGCCAGTGGCCTATGCCGGCAAAGATGGCCTCGCGCGAGAGCTTGGCGCCGTGCAGGAAGAACAGCAGGCTGACCATGAGCGTGGTCGCCACCTCCAGCCATTGCGAGACGGCGCCCGAGGCGGGCAGGAAGCTGGCCAGTGCCACGGTGGACAGCAGCATCAGCGTGAAATTGTCAGGGGCGAAGCGGGGGCGTGCCATGGGAAAACTCTCTCCAACTAACTATCGGTTCGTGCAGCCAGGCTGCAAGGCCCCGATTGGACGCCACGGCCATTGAAAAGAGAAATGGATTTATCTGATGGTTTTATAATTTTTCCGTATGAGTATCAGCCTGCGCCAGCTGCGCGCCTTCCTGGCCGTGGCGGAAAGCCGCAACTTCAGCCGTGCCGGCGAGCTGATGGCGCTCACCCAGCCCGCCGTCAGCCGCAATGTCACCGAACTGGAGCAGGCCCTGGGCGTGCAGCTTTTGCACCGCACCACGCGCGAGGTGGAACTGACCGACGCCGGCCGCCTGCTGCAGGGCCATGCCACGCGCGTGCTGGACGCGCTGGATGAATGCCTGCTCGAAGTCAGCGGCCTGGCCACCCAGCGCCTGGGCAAGGTGCGCGTGGCCAGCAGCCCCACGCTGTCGGCCCACCTGATGCCGCGCTGCATTGCGCGCTGCCGCGAGCAGGCGCCGGGCATCGAGCTGCTGCTGCTGGACCGCATCCAGAGCGACGTGCTGCAAAGCGTGCGCAGCGGCGAGGTGGACTTCGGCGTGGTCATTGACCCGCAAGGCCGCGACGACCTGCACTGCGAAACCATACTCAGTGAACCGTTCTGCTTGGTCTGCCCGTCCACGCACCGGCTGGCCCGCAAGCGCCAGGTGGCCTGGAGCGACCTGGCCGGCCAGCCGTTGGTACTGCTGGACCACGCCTCCGGCAGCCGCCGCCTGATCGACGCCGCGCTGCAGGCCCACGACGCCGAGGCCGCCGTGGTCCAGGAAGTCGGCCACACCACCACCATCTTCTGCATGCTCCAGGCGGGCCTCGGCCTGAGCGTGGTGCCGGAACTGGCCGTGCCGCAGGAATGGCGAGCTCCCGCGAGTGGCGCCACCACCCCCGACGCCCTCGCCAGCCGTCCCCTGCTGCCGCGCGTGCAGCGCGACATCATGCTGGTGCGCCGCCGCCAGCGCGAGCTGTCACCCGTGGCGCAAAGCGTGTGGGATTTGATCAGGGGGGAGGCGGGGCAGCTGTGAGGCTGTGGCCACAAGCCGCCGCATACGGCCTGATCGCCTCGCGCACGCGGTCCAGCACCAGCGCGTGGGGCGAGGGCGCAAGCCGCCCGGCGCGCACGGCCTGGTATTGGGCGGGGAGGAACTGGCTGAGCATGTTCTCGGGCAGGGTGCAGGCGGACAGGTTGTCCAGCAGCCGCGCCACGGCGGCGTTCACCGTGGGGTCGGCCCAGTAGTAGCGGATGCGGTCGCTGTAGCTGTAGATGCGCAGCAGCCTTTGGGCGCCGGGATCGGGCTGCTCGCCGCGGTAGTAGCGCTCCCAGCTGGCGGGGCGGCCCAGCATGGCGGACTCCAGCACGGCGGGCAGGTGGGAGCGCTGGTGCGCGTCGATGAGCTGCTCTTCGATGGCGGCCAGCGCGAACAGCACCTCGCGCAGCGCAAAGGTGGCGCCGGGGCCGACCTTGAGGATGGCAAAACCGTCCTGCACCAGCTGGCGCAGGGCCTCGGGCCGCTGGTAGTCGGTGGAGTGGGCCTCGAAGACCAGTTGCGGGTGCTGGCGCAGCAACTGCTTGAGGTCGGCCGCTTCACCGGGCGCGTAGTCCACCACGCGCGTGTGATCGAACTCCACCCCGGGCTGGACCACCATGGCAATGACGCGCGGCCAGACGGGGTCCAGCCCCTGTTGCGCGAAGACTTCACGGTGCACCTGCAGCGTGCGCTGGGCGTCGGCGCGGGCAGTGACTTGCACATGCTCCAGCGCATGCGCGGCGCCGCCGGGCACGGGCACTTCGGTGCCGATCACGTAGACGGGGCCGGGCGCCGGGCAGGTGCTGCCGCGCTCGGCCGCCTGGCAGAGCAGGGCAGCGCGGCGGGCCACGGTTTCGTCGTCCAGCGCCTGGGGGTCGTCTGCGCAGGCCATGCTGGCGTCCAGGTGCAGCTTCACGAAGCCGGCCGCCGCATAGGCGTGCACCAGGTCCTGCGCCAGTCCCATGGCCTCGGCGGCAGGCAGGTGCGTCCACGCCGTGGGGCCCAGGTGGTCGCCGCCCAGCAGCACGCGGTCTGGCGGCAGGCCGACGCGGTGGGCGATGGCCTGCACGAAGCGGCTGAAGTCGGCGGGCTGCATGCCGGTGTAGCCGCCGAACTGGTTGACCTGGTTGGCGGTGGCCTCCACCAGCAGGGGCGTGCCGTCGTCCAGCGCCTGGTGCATGGCGGCCTCGATGACCAGGGGATGGGCCGAGCAGATGGAGTAGATGCCGAGTGCGCTGCCTGTTGCGCGCGCATCGCCTGCGGCTGCTGGCGTTTGCCCGGAGCGTGACTGCGCCAGGCGGGTGAAGTGGGTGAGATGGGTGGGGGGGGTGAGATGGGTGGGGTGGGTGAGATGGGTGGGCATGGTTTCAGCCCTCCATCACCGCATGCCGCAGGTGCTGCGGCTGTTGTGCCAGCAGTGCGTCGAGCCCGGCAAAGCCGGATGTGCCCTCCATCGGCCCCTTGCTGGCGACGGCCAGCGCGCCGGCCGGATTGGCGTAGCGCAGCGATTGCAGTGCGGTCTTGCCCAGGCGCCGGCAGGCGATGAAGGTGGCGCCAAAGCAGTCGCCCGCGCCCGTGGGGTCGGCCACGTCCACGGCAAGGGCGTCGAGGTCGATGCGCCCGTCGGCACTGAAGTAGCTGCAGCCGTCGGCGCCGCGCTTGACCACGATTTCGCGCACGCCGCGCGCGAAGATCTCGGCGATGGCGCCGGCCTCGTCGGCCGAGCGGGCCAGCTGCGTGACCTCGTGGCCGCTGGGCAGGAAGATGTCGGTGAACTCCAGGATGTAGGCCAGGGCTTCGCGCATTTCGGGGATGCGCAGCATCTCCTTGCGCACGTTCGGGTCGAAGGACACGGTGCCGCCCTGGGCCTTGACGATCTCGATGGCCTTCTTCATGGCATCGATGATGCGAAACGAGAAAAGCGACGAGCCCATGACATGGAAGTGCGCGCAGTCCTTGAGCACGGCCTGGTTGACCTGCTCGGGCTGCAGCTGTGCCGAGGCGCTGTTGGTGATGTTGAAGATGAAGTCGCGCTCGCTGCTGTCGCGGTAGGTGACGAAGGCGCTGCCCGTGACGGCGCCCTTGCACACGGCGATGGCGCTGGTGTCCACGCCGTCGCGGCGCAGGCGGTCGATGTTGAGCCAGCCAAAATCATCATCGCCCACGCAGCCGATGATGGCGGCCGGATGCCCCAGCCGGGCCACCTGGTCGATGAAGATGGCGGGCGCCCCGCTGGCATAGGGCCCGGTCAGCGGCCCCGGCGCGCGAAAGCTCTGGCCTTTTCGCTCGGCCATGATTTCGACGAGGATCTCGCCCATGGTCATGATGGATTGCATGCTCTGCCTCCCTTTGGAATCAAACCCCGTGCGCCGTTCGCTGCGCCGCCGGCCCATGCGTCAGCGCCTGCGCCTGCTGTGCACATCGATGCACACGGCCACCAGAATCACGCTGCCCTTGACGATGAGCTGATAGAAGTAGGGCACGCTCATCAGGTTCATGCCGTTGTTGATGACGCCGATCATCAGCGCCCCTATCAAGGTGCCCGCAACGCTGCCGTGGCCTCCGGCCAGGCGCGTGCCGCCCAGCACGGCGGCGGCAATGGCGTCCAGCTCCCAGCCCATGGCCGCGTTGGGCTGGGCCGAGTACAGGCGGGAGGTGAGCAGCAGGCCGCCCACGGCCGCCATCAGCCCCGACAGCATGAAGATGGCGATCTTGAGCCGCCCCACCCGTATGCCCGCATAGGTGGCCGCCTCGGCATTGCCGCCTGCCAGATAGGTCTTGCGGCCAAAGACGGTACGGGCCAGCACGAAGTGGTTGGCGGCCAGCAGTGCGGCCAGGATCCAGATGGGCACGGGCATGCCCAGCCATTCGCCGTTGCCGATCCACAGAAAGGCCTCGTTGTCCACCGGCGCCGGCATGCCGCCCGAGACGATATAGGCCAGACCCCGGAAGATGCCCATGGTCGCCACCGTCACGATGAAGGACGGCAGATGCAGCAGCGCCGACAGCGAGCCGTTGAGCGCGCCCAGCAGCAGGCCGCACAGCAGCACGGCGGGCAGCACCAGGGCGGGCGCCAGGCCCTGACCCAGCATCAGGCCGGCCACGCTGCCTGCCAGGGCGACCACCGATCCCACCGAGAGATCGATCTCGCCCAGCAGCAGCACATAGGTCATGCCGAAGGCCACGATGGCGATGATGGACACCTGCAGCAGCACGTTGCGCAGGTTGCCGCCCGTCAGAAAGGCCGGCGACAGCAGGGAGAACAGCAGCACCAGGGCGGCCAGGCCCATGAGGGTGCCGGCGTGGCGCCGCAGCGATCGCCAGCCACCTCGCAAGCCGTCTCGCCAGGTTTCCTGGCTGTCCGGGATGCTTTCGGCAGCGTCGGAGGCGTTGGAGGCCTTGGAGGAGCCAGACGCGGTGATGCTCAGTTCG
This sequence comes from Delftia sp. ASV31, assembly GCF_016428765.1. Classification (NCBI taxonomy): domain Bacteria; kingdom Pseudomonadati; phylum Pseudomonadota; class Betaproteobacteria; order Burkholderiales; family Comamonadaceae; genus Delftia; species Delftia sp. ASV31. Next base: position 9,111 of record NZ_JAELTK010000088.1, on the reverse strand, counting down.
GAAGGGGTCATGGCAGTCCTGCTCCGGTGGCGTGCGCCATCACGGTCTCCTGGCGCAGATGGAGGGTGTCCAGGCTCTGGACGAGGCGCTTGTTGCGCATGACCAGCAACCGGTCGCTCAGGGCCAGTGCCTCGGGCAGCTCCGACGACACCAGGATGACGGCCGTGCCGGCTGCTGCCAGCTCGCGGATCAGGGCATAGATCTCGAACTTCGCGCCCACGTCGATGCCGCGCGTGGGCTCGTCCAGCACCAGCAGCCGGGGGCGCATGGCCAGCCATTTGGCGAACACGATCTTTTGCTGGTTCCCGCCCGACAGCTGGCGCACGGGCTGGTGCAGGCCGGCAACGCGTATCTTCAGCCGCTGCACGCAGGCGCGGGCCAGCGATTGCTCGGCCGCCTCGTCGGTGAGCAGTGCGCCGCCGCGCCCGCTGTGCACCTGCACCATGCAGATGTTGTGCTGCACGGACTGGTCCAGCACCAGGCCTTGCTCCTTGCGGTTCTCGGTCACGAAGGCCATGCCCTGGCCAATGGCGTCGGCCGGCGAGCGCAGGCGCAGCGGCCGGCCGTGCATGAGGATGCTGCCCGTGCAGCGGTGCATGCCGAACAGCGCATCCATGACATCGGACCGGCCCGAGCCCACCAGCCCGAAAAAGCCCACGATCTCGCCCGCATGGACCTCGAAGTCAATGCCTTCGAAGCGCCCGGCCAGGCCCAGTCCGCGCACCTGGAGCAGGGCGCGCGTGCTGCGGTCAGGGGCGGGGCCGCGCGGCGGATAGATGTCCTGCATCTGGCGCCCCACCATGAGCGCGATCAGCGCCCCGATGTCGGTCTCGTCCCGCGCCAGGGTGCAGATGGAGCTGCCATCGCGCATGACGGTGATCTCGTCGGAGATGCGCATGATCTCGTCCATGCGGTGCGAGACGTAGATGATGGCGCGCCCCTCGGCCTTGAGGCGGGCGATGAGGGTGAAGAGAATCTGCGCCTCGCTGTCGCTGAGCGAGGAGGTGGGCTCATCCATGATGACGATGCGCGCGGGCTGGGCCAGCGCCTTGGCGATCTCCACCAGCTGGCGCTGGGCCAGCGACAGGTCGGCCACCGGCGCGTTGGGGTCCAGGTCCATGCCCAGTCGGGCCAGCAGCGCGGCGGCGTCGCGGCGCAGTGCGCGGCGGTCCACGCAGCCGGCCCGCTGCGGGAGCCGCGCGGCAAACAGGTTGTCCGCCACGCTGAGGTTGGGAGCCAGGCTCAGCTCCTGGTGAACGATGGCGATGCCGTGGCGCTGCGCATCGGCGGGGCTGGCCAGCTCGGTGCCGGTGCCCTCGATCAGCAGCTGGCCGCCATCGGGCCGGTGCACGCCGGCCAGGATCTTGAGCAGGGTGGATTTGCCGGCCCCGTTCTCGCCCAGCAGCGTGTGCACCGTGCCTGCGCGCAGGCGGAAGGACACGCTTTTGAGCGCCTGCACGGCGCCGAAGGATTTGGCCAGCGCCCGGGCTTGCAGCAGTGGGGGCGGCATTGCGGCGCCATCCTGGGGATGGCCGGGGCAGGGCTTCGCAGATGGGCCTGGCATGGCTTGCTCCGCAGGTCCGTATCTGGCTATCTGGCGGCAGCCGTGTACACGCCGGGCAGCACGGGGTGGAATTTTTCCACCGGCTTGCCCTGCAGCAGCTGCGCGGCAATGGCCACGGCTTGCAGTCCCAGCTGGTCGGGGTACTGGCGGATCACGCCCACGAAGGCCGGCTCCCGGTCCACGGCCGCGCGCGCCTCGGCCATGCCGTCAAAGCCGACGATCTTGACCTGCTCCAGCTTTCTTGCGCCCTTGACGCTGGCCAGTGCAGCCAGGGCCGCGTCGTCGCCAAACCCGAAGATGCCTGCCAGGTCGGGGTGGGCCTGCAGCATGTTCTGCGAAGCGGCCAGGGCCTCGGCCCGCGTGATGCCCGGCTGCACGGAGACGATCTTCATGCCGGGAAAGGTGGCGATGGCGGCCTTGAAACCCTCCACGCGATCGACCACGGACTGGATGGACGGGTAGTGCAGCACGCCGATCTGGCCCTTGCCGCCCGTGGCGCGGCCCATGAGCTGGCCAGCCAGCACGCCGCCGGCGCGGTTGTCGGTGGCCACGTGCGATGCGACCTCGACCCCGCTGGCCGCAATGTCCACGGTGATCACGGGAATGCTGGCGGCGGCAGCCTTGAGCACGGCGGCCTTCACGCCGCGTGAATCCACGGGTGACAGGATGATGGCATCCACCTTCTTGCTGACGAAGTCCTCCACATCGGAGATCTGCTTGCCCAGGTCCTGGTTGGCAATGCTCAGGTCCAGCTTCAGCCCCTGCCGCGCGGCTTCCTGCTGCATGGCCTGGGCCAGTTCCAGGTAGAACGGGTGCTGCTGCGTGAGCAGGGACACGCCGATGGTGCGGGCAGGGCTGGGGCCGGAGCCCGGCTGTGCAAGCGCCGGGCTGGCCGGCAGGCCGAATGTGAATGCGCCGGCCAGCATGCGCCGGAGAAACGTGTTGCGGTCCATGGCGGTCTCCCTCCCTCTGTCGTTGTGGAAAAGCTCAGGTTCTGGCGAATTCGATGCGGCCCTCGGCCTTGCGGGTGGCCTGCAGCCGGTGGTGCGCCAGCAGATCGAAGGCGCCCGGCTCCATGTCCTGGTGGGCGCACAGGCCGTCGATCTGGGCGATGTCGCAGACCGGGTGCCCGCCCGTGGTGCTGTCCAGATCCAGGGCCAGCGCCACGGCCTTGGTGCTGTGCTCCACGGCTGCCGAATACAGGCGAGCCGCGCCCGGGTCGCGGCACAGCAGGCGGTTGCGGTCGTCGATGCCGCAGATCTCGAACAGGCAGATGTCCAGCGGCCGGGCCCGCAGGCCCGCTTCCGCCCCGGGGCCGATGAGGCCGGGCTCGTCGCCGGCCAGCGTGCCGCCCGTGACGTGGATGGCGCAATCGAGAAACTGCCGCGCCGTCGCCACCATGGCCAGGTCGTGCAGCGTCAGCGCAATGCCCTGGCGGCTGGCCAGCAACGGCAGCACGCGGTGGGTGATGCGGCCGCTGCCCAGGAAGACCGAGGCGTCGTCCTCGATCCAGCCCAGCGCGCCCTGGGCCACCTGGGCCTGCGCCGGGCCTTGCGCGGCGGCAGGGGCGCCGGGTATCTCGGCGGCCGTCTTGAGCAGGGCCGGGTTGTAGCGCGCCTTGCCGAAGGCGCGCACCACATAGCCTTGCTGCTCCAGGTAGTGCAGGTCGTTGCGGATGGTGACGGTGGAGACGCCGAAGAGCACGCTCAGCGCCTCCACCCGCACCTCGTCGGTCTTGCGCGCCAGCTCCACGATCTGCAGCCTGCGCTTGAGTGAACTGTTGCCTTGGTCCTGCATGGATTCTTTCGATTCGAAAGTTTTTTATTTCGTATCGAAAGTTTCCCTGCGTGCAAACGCCACGTCAAGCGCTCCCCGGGTATTCACCGGGGCGTCCGCTTCGGGAGGGCTATCGGCTGGCCACGCCCAGGTTCACGACCACCGGCCGCTGCAACTGTGCCGTCCAGGCCCGGTAGGTCCGGTGGGCCAGGGCGTTCAGCACGGGAATGCGCAGGTCCAGGTGGCGCAGGATCTCGCTCTCGGTCTGCGCCGCGGGGCCGCGTGCGCGCAGCAGCTCGTCATGGCCTTCGGTGCACCAGGCGGCCACGCTGGCGGCGGTCACTTCCATGTGGCCCTGGAAGGCCCAGTGCCGGCCGTGGCGAAAGCCCTTGTTCAGGCAGTGGCTGCCGTACATGGTGCGCACGGCGCCGCGCGGAATCTCGAAGGTGTCGTAGTGCCAATGGAAGATCGTCGCCTCGCGCGGCAGGTCCATGACCTGCTGGGCGGCGGCCGTCACCCAGATGCGGCTCCAGCCAATGTTGGGGCAGGGGTTGCGCCAGACCCTGGCGCCCATGGCACGCGCCAGCATCTGTGCGCCAAAGCAGTGGCCGAGCACGGGGATGTCGCTGCGCAGCGCATCGGCCAGCAGCGCCTGTTCGTCCTCCATCCACGGCAGGCCCTCGTTCACGCTGTGGTTGCTGCCCAGCACCACGATGCCGCTGTATTCGGCGGCGTGCACAGGGGCTGTGCCATCGAGGGCGGGCTGCAACAGTCGGTAGGGAATGCACTGCTGCTCCAGGTGTTCACGCAGAACGCCAGGGCCCTGGGCGGATTCGTGCTGGAGGATGGCGACAGGTCTCATGGCGGCGCGGCTTCATCAGGAAGCCATTTGTTGTGAGGCCTTGACTCTAGGGACGGCTGCCTCAAGGGCGGATTGTGTTTGCGCACAACGCCATCAAGGCCGCATCAAGGCCGCCCCATGCCTTGCGCAGGCCCAACGAAAAAAGGCGCCACGGCCGTGGCGCCTTTGATCGTGGCAACTCCGTCAATCGTGGTGCCGCCCGGAGCGCTGCGGACCCGCCTGCCTGCCACGGCGGCGCAGTCCCAGCGCCGCCGCGCCCAGCAGGAGCAGTGAGGCCCAGGCCCCGCCCACGGGGATGGCTGCGACGGAGTCGCTGCCTGGGGCATCGCCCGCGCCAAGCGTGGTCTTGGTGGTGGTCGCAGTGCTTGAGTCGACATCGCCCGTCGCCTGGGTCTGGGTGACCGTGATGGTCACCGATCCCTTGGGCAGGCCGCTCACGTCTGTGGCAGGAGTGGTCCAGTGGCCATTGCCATCGCAGGGCACGGTCACCACCACGGCCTTGGGTGCCGTGCCGATGGTCACCGTCACGCTGCCACCGCCGGCCGTGCAGGTGCCAGAGAGGATGTAGCCGCCCTGGTTGCCCGCGTCTATCGAGGGAGGATTCACCACCGTGACCGAGGGCGTGGTGGGCGGCGTGGTATCGACCTTGGTGACGGAGACACTGGCGGTCCCTGTATTGCCAGCCGCATCGGTCTGGCTGGCCTGGATGGGCACCGTGCCCGCAGGCAGCCCGCCCAGGTCGGTGGCGGCAGTGGTCCATTGGCCGTTGCTGCCGCACGCTGCGATGGCTTCCACGGAGTTGGGCGCCGTGCCGATGCGCACCCTGACATCGCCATCGCCGGCCGTGCAGGTGCCCGAGACGGTGTAGCCGTGCTCATTGCCGGCATTGATCGCGGCTGCGTTGTCCACCGCGACCACGGGTGCCGTCGTGTCCGTGGCTGCGGCCGTGGTCTTGGTGGTGATGACACTTCGCGTGCCGGTGTTGCCGGCCGCATCGGTCTGGGTGGCCGTGATGTCCACCGGACCCAGGGGCAGGCTGGCCACATTGGCAGCGGGTGCCGTCCAGGCTCCGGCTGCATTGCAGGCCGTCGTCATGGTCACGAACTTCGGGGCCGTGCCGATGGTCACCTTCACATTGCCATCGCCCGCAGTGCAACTGCCTGCGACGATGTAGGCGTCCTGGTTGCCTGCATTGATCACCGGGGACGTGGTAATGTCTACCGCAGGTGGCGTGGTATCCCCTTGCGCTGCGGTGCAGTCGGCAAGCGAGGCTTGCGAATGGCCCAAGACGAGGTTGACGTCGGCGAGGGTGGGTATTTTCGCGCCAATGCGCAGGGCATTGACTTCCATTCCTCCATCCACGGGAGTTTGCTCATTGAATACGATTTCCAGGATTCCGGTATTCAGTCCGGTATTGGGGGATGGATTCAGTGGAATTGGGACAGGGATACCGAGCACGGAGATGCTCAGGTTCGCGATGGTCGCGGCCCCGGTGGGCTGGACGGCGCCATTGACGCAGGTTGCCTGCACTTGGGACTGCAGCACATCAGCCTTGATGGCCACGACGCCAGCGATGGACAGGTTGATGTCACTGATGCCTGCGGTTGTTTCGACGCGGTTTTGCGCCAGCGAGCTCCCGGTGCTTGCCGAGAGCACACCCGCCTTCAATGAAATCAAGCTGTTGGCGGCGGCCCCGATGTCTGCAGCAAGCATTTTCCCGGAGACATTGAACGCCGGCGGCGCACTTTGCAGTCCGGTATCTACCAGCGGGATATCCAGCCCGAGGTCTACCAATGAAACGCCGGCCTTCACTTCCAGCGCATAGCCGCGACCTTGCCCTGCGGAGGCGGCCCATGCGGCGCCACCCGTCCCCAAAACGATTGTGCAGCCGGCTGCCATTGCTGCCGTAAAGCCGGCCAATTTCCGTCGATTTCCCGCGCCACGCTTTTGCATGCCATCGCCCTTTCATGAGTTCCTGAATTGAATGACCATCAAGCCGATGAATGGCTTGCCTGTTTTCAAAGGCGGAATCTAAAGGGTTGATTGCGTTTTGTAATGATCTTTTTGATGAAAATCGGATTTTCAGAGTCGTCCTAGGATTATTGAGGAAATGGGATTTATCCTAGGAATAGCTTATTTGATCTCGGATGTTTCTGATTGATTATGAAAATACCGTTTTTCAAGAGCTTCTGAGAAGTGTCCTGGCCGGGCTTTCAAGGCGCCTGGCATGCCCTCGCGATTTGTCCTGCGCAGCAATTCGCCTGTGGCTTTGCCGCAGGGTTGGACAGGTGCGGCCCAGCACGCCGGGGGCCGCATCCGGGGCGCGTTACGGCTTGGGTGTTTGCCTGCCCAGGCGCAGCTCGCTGACCAGCACGCCGCCCACGATCAGCGCGGCCCCCAGGATGGCCAGCCCCGGCAGCCGGTCGCCAGCCATGCGTCCCACGATGCCGGCCCAGACCGGCTCGCTGGCATAAATCACGGTCGCACGCGTGGGCGACAGGGACTTCTGGGCCCAGTTCATGGTCAGCTGGATCAGGATGCTGGCGCAGGCCATGGCCACCGCGGCGGACAGCCAGACCCATGAGAAATCGGGCACGGATTCGCCCGCCACCGGCATGGCCAGCAGCGCCATGACGCCGGCCGCCAGCAACTGCACCGTGGTCACGCGCCGCGCATCGACCTTGCCCGCGAAATGCCCGATCAGCAGCACCTCGGCCGCAATCGCCAGCGTGCTCAGCATGGTTGCCATCTCGCCCACGTTCAACTCCATGCCGCCGGACTCCGGTCCCGCCACCAGCATCAGGCCCGTGAAGGCCAGGCCGATGCCTATCCAGCTCATCAGGCGCGGCGGCTTGCCCATCACCAGCCATTGCACAAGAGGCACCAGCGGCACATACAGCGCCGTCAGAAACGCCGACTTGCTGCTGCTGATGGTCTGCAGCCCGAAGGTCTGCAGGCCATAGCCCAGGAAGATGCTGGCACCGATGGCGATGCCTGCCACCAGCTCGGTGCGCGTGAGCCCGGCCATGGCCTTGCGGAACACCAGCAGCCCGATCAAACCCGCCGTGACAAAGCGCAGGCCCACAAAGAACAGCGGCCCGCTGTGCTGCATGGCCAGGTGGACCACGAGAAAGGTGCCGCCCCAGACCATGGTGACGGCGATCAGGGCCAGCTCCTGCCGGCTGAGCAGCGGCGTGCGCGAACTGTGAGAAGATGACGTGTGCAACATATTGCGCAGATCATATGAGAAATATATTGCACAGCGCTGGAGAGCGCTCCGATGTCCTGGCTTTCGTCAGCGAAAACCTGCGCCGCCTGCGCCAGCGTGCAGGACTGAGCCAGGCGGCCCTGGCCGAGGCCGCAGGCCTGAGCCGGCGCATGGTCGTGCAGCTGGAAGGCGGCGACACCAACATCAGCCTGTCCAGCCTGGACCGGCTGGCCGACGCGCTGGGAGCCAGCTTCATAGAAATCGTCAGCGACCCGGCCGCGCAGCGCCTGCGCATGGACGCCATGGCCTGGCGCGGCACCCGGCCCGAAAGCCAGGCCATGCTGCTGGGCAGCGTGCCCGCCACGCGCGAGGCCCAGCTGTGGTCCTGGTCCCTGGGCCCCGGCGAACGCTACCAGGCCGAACCCGACCCGGAAGGCTGGCACGAAATGATCGTCGTGGTCGAAGGCCGCCTGCTGGTGGACCTGAGCGAAGGCCCGATGACGATTGAGGCGGGCGACTACGCCATCTACGGCAGCGCCCAGGACTACGCCTATGTGAACCTGCACGAAGGTGTGACGCGGTTCATCCGGAATGTGATTTCGTGAGGAGCCGTCGGGCCCGATCCATAAGAGTTTCTTATCCTTGCAGCCCTGAACTTGTTGTTGGAACTGCGCGCAAGCCTCTGACATCATGGCCATCCATAAGCAGAGCAATGGAGACAAGCCATGGATGCCAAAGTGCAGCCCCCCGGGCAGGAAGGCGCAGCGCAGCGCAATCGCCGCCACATGCAGGAGCGCCTGGACGAGGTGCGGCAACTGGAGCAGCGCGCCGTGCAGCGTTCGGCGCGCGCGGCGCGGCAGTTCCATGCCCAGGGCAAGCTGCTGCCGCGCGAGCGGCTGGCGCATCTGCTTGATGCCGACAGGCCTTTCCATGAGCTGATGTCCCTGGCCGGCTATTGCAGCCTGGAGGACCCGGACCCGGCTACCAGCGTGCCCGGCAGCGCCTTGATCACGGGCATAGGCCATGTCTCGGGCGTGCGCTGCATGGTGGCTGTCAATGATGCGGGCATCAGCGCGGGCGCCATGCAGTCGCTCACGGGGCAGAAGCTCATGCGGGCGCAGGAAATCGCGCTGGCGCAAAAGCTGCCGCTGATCCAGTTGGTGGAGAGCGCGGGCGGCAATCTGCGCAAGTACCGGGTGGAGCGCTTCCTGGTGGGCGGCGGCATGTTCTACAACCTGGCGCGGCTGTCGGCGGCAGGGCTGCCCCTGGTGTCGCTGATCCATGGCTCCTCGGCGGCTGGCGGCGCCTACCTGCCGGGGCTGTCCGACTATGTGGTCATGGTGCGTGGCCAGGCCCGCGCCTATCTGGCAGGGCCCTCGCTGCTCAAGGCCGCCACGGGCGAGGAGGCCAGCGACGAGGAACTGGGCGGCGCCGACATGCATGCTGCCACCTCGGGCCTGGCCGATTACCTGGCCGACAACGACCTGGACGGCATCATGCGGGTGCGCGAGATCATGGCGCGCATAGGCTGGACCGATGCGTCGGCCCCCGCCTGGCGTGCCCCGCGCCACGATGCCGAGGAGCTGCTGCAGATCATGCCGGCCGACACGCGCACGCCAGTGGACATGCGCGAGGTCATCGCGCGGCTGGTGGACGGATCGGACTTCCATGCCTTCAAGGAGGCCTTCGGCGCCCAGACGG
>NZ_JAELTK010000087.1:0-25281 GCF_016428765.1 Delftia sp. ASV31 | reverse complement strand
CCCCCCCCCCCCCCCCCCCCCCCCCCCCCCCCCCCCCCCCCCCCCCCCCCCCCCCCCCCCCCCCCCCCCCCCCCCCCCCCCCCCCCCCCCCCCCCCCCCCCCCCCCCCCCCCCCCCCCCCCCCAACCACCTTTTTTGTTCGCATTTCGTCGGCAGCGTCAGATGTGTATAAGAGACAGCCCGTCGCCATTTCAACCCCTGATTCCTATCCTTGATGACCCGATCCGATCTCGTCGAAGAACTCGCCGCCCGCTTTGGCCAACTGAGCCAGCGCGATGCCGAGCAGGCCGTCAAGACGATTCTTGACGCCGTCAGCGATGCCCTGGTACGAGGCCATCGCATCGAAATCCGCGGCTTTGGCAGTTTCTCGGTCAACCATCGCCCGCCTCGCATGGGCCGCAATCCCCGCAGTGGCGAGGCCGTCCACATTCCGTCCAAGCGCGTGCCGCACTTCAAGCCCGGCAAGGCCCTGCGCGAAGCCGTGGACCTGCGCCCCGGTGCAGCCATCGATACAGACAACACAGGCTCCGGCACAGGCTCCGGCCCTGCAGCCTGAAAGCGGGCTGACCGGCTGCGTGCGCCGCAGCCGCCCTCTCCGCCAGGCTCTAGAATCGTTCCCGTCACACAAGGGAACACATGAAGTACTTCCTGTGGCTGCTCAAGGCGGCCATTTTTTTTACGCTGTTCGCTTTCGCCCTGAACAACCAGCAGGACGCGACGGTGCACTTCTTCTTCGGCACCTCCTGGACTGCGCCGCTGGTACTGGTGGTGCTGGCCGCCTTCGCTCTGGGCCTGATCGTGGGCGTTCTGGGCATGGTGCCGCGCTGGCTCAAGCACCGCAACGCCGCGCGCTCGACCCAGGCCACGGTGCCTGCCGCAGCCGAGGCACCGGCAGCGGCCACGGCGCCCAAGCCCGCCCCATCCCCCATCCTGCCGGGCGACGTGCATGGAATTTGATCTGAGCTGGATATTGCTGGGCCTGCCCGTCGCCTTCGTGCTGGGCTGGCTGGCCTCGCGCTGGGACCTGAGGCAGATTCGCGCCGAAAACCGCCAGGCGCCCAAGGCCTATTTCAAGGGCCTGAACTTCCTGCTCAACGAGCAGCAGGACAAGGCCATCGACGCCTTCATCGAAGCCGTGCAGAACGACCCCGACACTTCGGAGCTGCACTTCGCGCTGGGCAACCTCTTCCGCCGCCGTGGCGAATACAACCGCGCCGTGCGCGTGCACGAACACCTGCTGTCGCGCGGCGACCTCAGCCGCGTGGACCGCGACCGCGCCCAGCACGCGCTGGCCCAGGACTTTCTGAAGGCAGGCCTGCTCGATCGTGCCGAGGACGCGCTGCGCCGCCTGGAAGGCACGGCCTTCGAGGCCGAAGCCCGCCTGGCCCTGCTGGCCATCTACGAACGCTCGCGCGACTGGACACAGGCCGCCGCCATTGCGCGCCGCATGCAGGAAGCCAACCAGGGCGACTTCAGCGGCCGCCTGGCCCACTACCTCTGCGAAGACGCCCAGGCCCTGCTGACCCAGGGCCAGCAGGCCGAGGCACTGCAGCGGCTGCAGCAGGCCATCACCACAGCCCCACAGGCCGCACGCCCGCGCCTGGAGCACGCGCAGCTGCAGCACCGCATGGGGCAATCGGCCCAGGCCCTGAACACGTTGGAAAGCCTGGCCGAGCAGTCCCCGGCTTCGCTGCCGCTGGCGGCTCAGCTGCTGGTGGACATTGCCGCCGCCACGGGCCAGCGCCAGCACATCCACCAACTGCTCAGCCAGCAGTACGAGCAGGCACCCTCGCTGGATCTGCTGCAGGCGCTGGTCGCGCTGGACGCTCAGATTGAAGAACAGAGCAACGATGGTGAAACCAAGGCACCGGGACGCGCACGCCTGGTCCAGCATCTGGACAGGGAGCCCTCCCTGGTGGCTGCCGCGCAGTGGCTGGCAGGGGAGAAACTGGCCGAGGAGCAATACCACCCGGCCGTGCAACGCGCGCTGGACCACGCGGCCAAGCCGCTGACCCGCTACCGCTGCGCGGCCTGCGGCTTCGAAGCACGCCAGCATTTCTGGCATTGCCCCGGCTGCCAGAGCTGGGACAGCTATCCGGCCCGGCGCGTCGAGGAGCTGTGATGCGGGGCAGGCGCGAGAGGCAGCTCCACCCCCTGCATCGCGTCACCCCCATTGGCAAACACCGCATGGACGGTGTATTTTCAGAGTATTCCTAGAAACCGCCTTGGCAGGCGCATGGCCATTGACTTTGCACACGTTCGGCCATGCCTGCACGGGCCTGCTGGCCCCCTTCATCGCCTAGCCGCACGCCAAGGCCCTGCATAAGATGCCTCTGGGTCGCAATGTTGCGGCCCTCAACATTTTGGGATCAGGAGGTTTGTATGTTCAGAAAACTGATGGCTGGCTTCATTGCACTGCTGTGGTCCGTGATGGCCCTGGCTGCCGTGGAGGTCAACAAGGCGAATGAAGCCGAACTGACATCCATCAAGGGCATTGGCCCGGCCATGTCGGCACGCATTCTCGAGGAGCGCAAATCCTCCGCCTTCAAGGACTGGCCCGATTTCATTGCCCGCGTCAAAGGCGTGGGCGAACCGACCGCCGCCAAGTTCTCGGGTGACGGCCTGACGGTCAATGGCACCAGCTACAAGGGCCAGGGAGCCAAGCCCGATGCAAAGGACACGGCGGCCAAGGACACCAAGGACACGGCAGCCAAAGGCGCCAAGCCGACCAAGGACCAGGCCTCCAAACCGGCCACGCCAGCCAAGGCCGGCGCGGCCTCCTGAGTACGCCAACTGTCTCTATCCAACCCGCTTCGGCGGGTTTTTCATGCGTACTACCCTCGGGGTATGCGCGGCCATAGCCTGAAACATGCTCAGGTTTTCATAGCGAAGCAAAAAACCTTGCCCGTAAAATGAACCGCCCATGCCCCTGATCACCCTCATCCTCCTACCCTTCATCGGCAGCCTGATTGCCGCAATGCTGCCCGCCAATGCGCGCAATACGGAGTCAACGCTGGCCGGCGTCATTGCTCTGGGCTGCGCCATCCAGACGGCATTGCTGTTCCCCCAGATCGCCGATGGAGAGGTGCTGCGCCAGGAGATCGAGTGGCTACCGGCACTGGGACTGAATCTGGTGATCCGCATGGACGGTTTTGCCTGGATGTTCTGCATGCTGGTGCTGGGCATAGGCTCGCTGGTGGTGCTTTATGCGCGCTACTACATGTCGCCGGCCGATCCCGTGCCGCGCTTTTTCTCATTCTTTCTGGCCTTCATGGGCGCGATGGCGGGCGTGGTGCTGTCGGGCAACATCATCCAGATTGCCTTCTTCTGGGAGCTGACCAGCCTCTTCTCCTTTCTTCTGATCGGATACTGGCACCATCGCAAGGATGCACGCCGGGGCGCGCGCATGGCGCTGACGGTGACGGGAACGGGCGGCCTGGCCATGCTGGCCGGCATGCTGGTGCTGGGCCACATCGTGGGCAGCTATGACCTGGACAACGTGCTCATCGCCGGCCAGCAGGTGCGCGACCACCAGCTGTATCTGGTCGCCCTGGTGCTGATCCTGCTGGGCGCACTGACCAAGAGCGCGCAGTTCCCCTTCCACTTCTGGCTGCCGCACGCCATGGCCGCGCCCACGCCGGTGTCGGCCTACCTGCACTCCGCCACTATGGTCAAGGCCGGCGTGTTCCTGCTGGCGCGCATGTGGCCCGTGCTGGGTGACACCGATGCCTGGTTCTGGCTGGTGGGCGGAGCCGGCGCTGCAACGCTGCTCATCGGTGGCTATCTGGCCATGTTCCAGCACGATCTCAAGGGATTGCTGGCCTATTCGACGATTTCCCACCTGGGCCTGATCACGCTGCTGCTGGGCCTCAACAGCAAGCTGGCCGCCGTGGCTGCGGTGTTCCACATCATGAACCACGCGACCTTCAAGGCCTCGCTGTTCATGGCCGCAGGCATCGTTGACCATGAAAGCGGCACGCGCGACATCCGCCGCCTCTCGGGCCTGCGGCACATGATGCCCATCACGGCCACGCTGGCCTGCGTGGCCAGCGCGGCCATGGCGGGCGTGCCGCTGCTCAACGGCTTCCTGTCCAAGGAAATGTTCTTCGCCGAGACCGTCTACCTGGACGCTGCCCCCTGGGTGCGCACGGCCCTGCCCGTGGCCGCCACGGTGGCGGGCATGTTCAGCGTGGCCTATTCGCTGCGCTTCACCATCGACGTCTTCTTCGGCCCCAAGGCCACCGACCTGCCGCACGAGCCGCACGAGCCGCCGCACTGGATGCGCGTGCCCGTCGAATTGCTGGTGCTGGCCTGCCTGGTGGTGGGCATGCTGCCGGCGTGGGCGGTGGGCAGCTTCCTCGCAGCGGCCGCCACGCCCGTGGTCGGCGGCGATCTGCCCGAGTACAGCCTGGCCATCTGGCACGGCTGGAACATGCCCTTGATCATGAGCCTGGTCGCCCTGATTGGCGGCATCCTGCTGTACATGCTGCTGCGCTGGCAGCGCCAGGCCGGCCATATCGATACCGCACCGCTGGTCGGCACGCTCAGCGGCCAGCGCATCTTCGAGAACCTGCTGGCCCGCCTGTCCCTGCTGGGCCGCTGGTCGCGCCGGCGCCTGTCCACCATGCGCCTGCAGTGGCAGATGCTGTGGCTGGTCTGCACCGCCGTGCTGGCGGGCGTTCTGCCGCTGTGGCTGCAGGGCATCAAGCTGGGCGATCGGGGCATGCTGCCACTGTCGCCCGCCTTCGTGCTGCTGTGGGCCGTGGGCATTCTCTGCGCCCTGGGCACGGCCTGGAAGGCCAAGTACCACCGGCTGACTGCGCTGATCATGCTGGGCGGCGCCGGCCTGTGCACCTGCCTGACCTTCCTGTGGTTCTCGGCGCCCGATCTGGCGCTGACCCAGCTGGTGGTCGAGGTCGCCACCACGGTGCTGATGCTGCTGGGCCTGCGCTGGATGCCCAAGCGCGACAAGAGCCTGCACATTCCCGTGCTGTCCGCCGAGCTGCGAGCCCGCTCGCGCCGCATGCGCGACCTGCTGCTGTCGCTGGTGGCCGGGGGCGGCATGGCCTGGCTGGCCTTCGCCATGATGAGCCGCCCCTTCTATGACGGCGCCTCCACCTTCTTCCTCGAACATGCGCTCAGCGACGGCGGCGGCACCAATGTGGTCAACGTCATGCTGGTGGACTTCCGTGGCTTCGACACCTTCGGCGAAATCGTGGTGCTGGGCATCGTGGCCCTGGTGGTCTATGCCCTGCTGCGGCGCTTCCGCCCAGCCCGCGAGACGCTGGACCTGCCCGAACAGCAGCGCTACGTGCCAGGCGACCTGCAGACCGATCTGTTCAATCCGCGCAATGCCGGCGATACGGCCGTGGGCTACCTGATGGTGCCCGCCGTGCTGGTCCGCCTGCTGCTGCCTTTCGCGGCCCTGGTCTCTGTCTACATCTTCATGCGCGGCCACAACGAACCCGGAGGCGGCTTCGTCGCCGGCCTGGTGTTCTCGGTCGCCTTGCTGATGCAGTACATCATCTCCGGCACGCAGTGGGTCGAGGCCCACTTGCCGATCTTCCCGCGCCGATGGATCGGTGTCGGCCTGCTGTTCGCACTGGGTACCGGCATGGGCTCCATCGTGGCCGGCTATCCCTTCCTCACCAGCCACACCTTCCATATGACCCTGCCAGTCGTCGGCGACGTGCATCTCGCCAGCGCCCTGTTCTTCGACATCGGTGTGTTCTCGCTGGTGGTGGGCGCGACCATGCTCATTCTGACGGCCATCGCCCACCAATCGGTGCGCAGCCACCGCTACCACGCCCGCCTGCTGGAGGAGCAGCAACAACAGGCCGAGGAGGCCGAAGCCGCCGTGCAGCAGGCCACCGCCGCAGCCCTGGCGCGAGGAGGTTTCTGATGGAAGTCGTGCTTGCCATTGCCATCGGCGTACTGACCGGCTCGGGCGTGTGGCTGCTGCTGCGCCCACGGACCTACCAGGTCATCATGGGACTGGCCCTGCTGTCGTATGCGGTCAACCTGTTCATCTTCAGCATGGGCCGCCAGGGTCTGGCCATTGACAAGGAGCCTGTGCTGCGGGCCGGCGTGCCGCAGGATCTCGCGCACTATGCCGATCCCATGCCCCAGGCGCTGGTGCTCACGGCCATCGTGATCGGCTTTGCCATGACGGCGCTGTTCCTGGTGGTGCTGCTGGCCTCGCGCGGCACCACCGCCACCGACCATGTGGACGGAGCCCATTCCCGCACCGAGCAGGAGATGCCATGAACGAGCTGACCGCCCGTCTCATGCCGCACCTGATGCTGGCGCCCATCGTGCTGCCCATGCTCTCGGCAGCGCTGATGCTGCTGCTGCGCGAGGAGCGCCAGCGCGTGAAGTTCGCCCTTGGCCTGGTGTCCACCGTGCTGGGCCTGGGCGTGGCCGTGCTGCTGATGCTGTGGACCGACCAGGCCGGCGCACCCGTCAACCTGGGCGTCTACATGCCGGGCAACTGGCCCATGCCCTTCGGCATCTCGCTGGCGCTGGACCGCCTGACCGGCATGATGCTGGTGCTGACCTACACGGTGGCCCTGGCCTCGCTGATCTTCTCCAGCGCCCGCTGGCACCGCGCGGGGATGCACTTTCACTCGCTGTTCCAGTTCCAGCTGATGGGCCTGAGCGGCGCCTTCCTCACGGCGGACCTGTTCAACCTGTTCGTGTTCTTCGAGATCATGCTCGCGGCCTCCTACGGCCTGTTGCTGCATGGCTCGGGCCGGGCGCGCATCCAGGCGGGCCTGCACTACATCGCCATCAACCTGGCCGCCTCGTCGCTGTTCCTCATCGGCGTATCCATGCTCTACGGCCTGACTGGCACGCTGAACATGGCCGACCTGGCGCGCGCCATTCCCCAGATCAGCAGTGCCGACCGCGGGCTGCTGCATTCGGCAGCGGCCATCCTGGGCATCGCCTTCCTGACCAAGGCGGCCATGTGGCCGCTGAACTTCTGGCTGGTGCCGGCCTACAGCGCGGCCACCGCGCCCGTCGGTGCCGTGTTCGCGCTCATGACCAAGGTGGGCGTCTACGTGGTGCTGCGGCTGTGGACGCTGCTGTTCAGCTCCGAGGCCGGCTCCTCCGCCCTGTTCGGCAGCACCTGGCTGATCGTCGGCGGCATGCTGACCATGGCCTTCGGCGGCCTGGGCATGCTGGGCTCGCAGCGCCTGACCCATATCGCGGGCTTTGCGGCCATCCTGTCGTCAGGCACCCTGCTGGCTGCCACGGGCTTTGGCCAGAACGCGCTGACGGCGGGGCTGCTGTACTACCTGCCCAGCTCCACCCTGGCCGTGAGCGCGCTCTTCCTGATTGCCGACGTGGTGGACCGCTGGCGCGTGGATGACGACGCGGGCGAGCCCTATGAAGACGACGAAGCGCCCTTCCTCAACGCCGAACTGCTTCCCACCGAGGGATTCAACCTTGACGAATCCGAAGAGGTGCTGATCGGCCGCGCCATTCCCGCAGCGGCCGCCTTCATCGGCCTGAGCTTCATGCTGGCCACCCTGGTGGTTACCGGCCTGCCCCCGCTGTCGGGCTTCGTGGGCAAGTTCGCCATGCTGTCTGCCCTGCTCAACCCGCTGGGCCTGGGCAACTCCAGCGGCTTCCAGGCCGGCTGGGCCGGCTGGGTGCTGGTGGCGCTGATGATCATCACCGGGCTGCTGGCCCTGCTGTCGCTGGTTCGCGCCGGCATACGCCACTTCTGGGCGACCGAGGAGCAGAACTCCCCCTCGCTGCGCGTGGTCGAAGGCCTGCCCATCGCCTTGCTGCTGGCCTGCTGCGTGGCTTTGACGATGCGCGGCGGCGAACTGATGGGCTACACACAGCGCGCAGCCGATGCGCTGCTGGCACCCGATGTCTATGTGCGCTCCGTCATGGGCACGCAGCCCGAGCCCAGCCCGGCAGAAAAGAAGGCCCGCCTGGAAGCCGGCCCTGAAGGCGCGGCACGCGCTGCGGCCCAGGCCAGTGGCGCACCCATACCCGCAGGCATAGGCGATGCAGGCACGACGGCGGGCAAGGAGGATTCCCGATGATGAAAGCCTTGCTGCCCGCACCGCTGCTGTCGGTGGCGCTGTTCCTGCTGTGGCTGCTGCTCAACCGTTCGTTCAGCAGTGGACAGATCCTGCTGGGCGCCTTGCTGGGCCTGCTGCTGCCGCTGCTGCTGCGCGGCCTGCGCCCCTTGCCCGTGCGGGTGCGCCATCCGCTGACCATCCTGCGCCTGGCGCTGCGCGT
The DNA here is from genome assembly GCF_016428765.1 of Delftia sp. ASV31. Taxonomy (NCBI): domain Bacteria; kingdom Pseudomonadati; phylum Pseudomonadota; class Betaproteobacteria; order Burkholderiales; family Comamonadaceae; genus Delftia; species Delftia sp. ASV31. Next base: position 17,023 of record NZ_JAELTK010000087.1, on the reverse strand, counting down.
GGTCTGGGACACCTCGGTGTCCAACTTCAACGTCGTGCGGTTCATGCTGTTTCCGGGCATGCGCAAGCACCCGGCCAACTTCGTGCGCATCCCGCTGGAACTGCGCGACCCCAACGGCCTGGCCGTGCTCGCCATGATCGTGTGCATCACGCCCGGCACGGCCTGGGCCGAGATCTCGCGCGACCGCTCGCAGCTCATGCTGCATGTGCTGGAGGTCGATGATCCCGAGGAGATCGTCCAGCACGTCAAGCGTTGCTACGAGCGCCCCCTGATGGAGATTTTCGAATGATGCCCTGGTTCCACTGGACTTTGATGTTCGCGCTGGGCCTGCTGGTCGCTGCCATGGGCTGCGCCGTGCTGCGCCTGCTCAAGGGCCCGCACGCCCAGGACCGCGTGCTGGCGCTGGACTGCATGTACCTCAACGGCATGCTGGCCATGCTGCTCATGGGCATCATCTACGACAGCACAAGCTACTTCGAGGCGGCGTTGCTGGTCGCGCTGTTCGGCTGCGTGGGCTCCACCGCCATGGCCAAGTTCCTGCTGCGCGGCGAGGTGATCGAATGACGCCGGAGACCACACTGCCGCTGTGGTGCCAGATCCTGGTTGCCGCGCTGGCGCTGGGCGGTGCCATCATCGCCTTCCTGGGCTCCATGGGACTGTGGCGGCTGGGCAGCTATTTCGAGCGCGTGCATGCGCCCTCCATCATCGCCACCATGGGCTGCTGGCTGATCATGCATGCCACCTGGATCTACTTTTCCGTCAGTGGCCAAAGCCTGGCCGTGCATGCGCTGCTGATTGCGGTCTTCATTTCCGTGACCGTGCCCATCACCACCATCTTCCTGATGCGCGCAGCCCTGTTCCGCGCGCGCCGTGCGGGCCAGGACGTGCCGCCGCCGCTGAGCACCGTCGTGCGCAACGAACCGGCCGAGCACCCGGACGTCTGAAATCGCTTGCGGCGCATGAAAATGCCCGCCCATTGCAGGTGGCGGGCCCCAGGCCAAGGCCCTGCCCAACTGCTCAGCATATGAATCTGCCACCGGCCCCGTCAATGCGCAAAGCAACGGATACGCGAGCCCCGCGGCTATGAGTTTGTGAGCGTATAGTGCAGTCATCATCTACGCTGGCAACGCATTTGATGGAACGGCCACAGGCGTGGCCGCCCTGGGTTTTTCTGTGTACGAGGGTTCATGCAAATCTCTTCCCCCCTGACCGATACCGATCTGGCCAACGGCTGGTCGGCCCTTCACAACCAGGCGCACAACGGCATGGCATTGCAGCAGAATTCCAATCGCCTCGCCTTCGCGGACCCGGAATTCATGTTCCGCCGCGAGACCCGCGGCATCCGCATGCAGCTGGAGCTGCTCAAGCCCGACCTGGCGCAGATCGAACGCGGCATAGAGCACACCGTCGTGGTCTATGGCAGCGCGCGCTTCGTGGACCTGGAGCAGGCCGAGCAGCAACTGGCCGACGCACAGGCCAGCGGCGATGCACAGCGCATTGCAGTGGCCGAGCGCGCCGTGCGCAACGCCCACCGCTACGAGCAGGCCCGCGCCTTCACGCGCATCGTGGCCGCCGACAGCCTGAACCAGCCGCCCGAGGAGCGCCTCTATATCTGCACCGGCGGCGGCCCCGGCATCATGGAGGCGGCCAACCGTGGCGCCCATGATGTGGGCGCACCCAGCATCGGCCTGAACATCGAGCTGCCGCACGAGCAAAACGGCAACCGCTTCATCTCGCCGGACCTGAGCTTCAAGTTCCACTACTTCGCCTTGCGCAAGATGCATTTCATGATGCGCGCCAAGGCCCTGGTGGCCTTCCCCGGCGGCTTCGGCACGCTGGACGAGCTGTTCGAGGTGCTGACCCTGATGCAGACCGGCAAGACGCATTCCGTGCCCGTGATCCTGTTCGGCACCGAGTTCTGGAAGCGGCTGCTCAACATCGACCTGATGATCGAGGAAGGCACGATCTCGCCCAAGGACCTGCAGCTGTTCCGCTATACCGATGATCCGGTGGAGGCCTGGGCGCTGATCAAGCAGTTCCACGCTGGCGGCTGGTAAGCCGCAGCGGCCGGCAGGCCGCCACCGCTTCGCAAGGCGATCTGCGCACCAAGGCGCAGGTCGCCTTTTTCATTCCGGCTTGCGCGGCGGCAGCCCCATGAACCAGGCCGTGCGGATGCCCGAGGCCACGGCCGCGCCCACCACCCAGAACAGCGCAGACACGCCGATCAGCGCCCCCGCCGAGCCGAACAGCACGGGCATGGCCACGCTGGAGGCATTGATGGCCATGAGCCGCAGGCCCAGCGCCTCGCCATGGCGGTGCTCGGGCGTGATCTGGTGCAGCATGCTCATGACCATGGGCTGCACCGAGCCCAGCGAAAAGCCCAGCAGCACCGAGCACACGCCCATGGTCAGTGCCGAGTCCATGAAGGGGTACAGCGCAAAGACGAAGGCGGTGATGGCCATGGCGCCGGAGATCACGGCGCCTTCGCGCAGGCGCTCGGCCACCAGCGGCATGGCCAGGCGGATGGCGGCGGCCGCCACGGCAAAAATGCCCAGCAGCGTGCCGATGACCGAGGCGCTCAACCCCTTCTCATGGCCCAGCAGCGGCAGCACGAAGGTGTGCACATCCCAGCACGCCGACTGCAGCCAGTTGACCAGCAGCAGGTTGCGGAAGTTGCGGTCGCGCAGCAGGTCCCAGGCATGCTGCTTGGGGCCGCCGATGGGCGCGCGCACGGGCGGCAGCTCCTGCGTGTGGCGCACCCAGCTCCAGGCCAGCACGGGCACCAGGGCCAGCAGGCCGAAGGCGACGCGGTAGCCCATGGTGCTGCCCTCGCCGCCAAAATTCGCGTGATCGATCAGCAGCCCGGTGCTGAAGGGCCCGATGAAGTTGGAGATGGCCGGGCCTATGGCCAGCCAGCTGAACACCTTCTTGAGCGCCACGGCGTCGTGCGTGACCCGGCCCGCATGGCGCTGCACGGCAATCACCACCGCGCCGCTGGCACCGCCCGTCAGCAGCGCCACCAGGCACAGCACGGGATAGACCGGAAACGCCAGCGCCAGCGCGCAGCCGCCGCTGGCCGCCAGCATGGACAGAAAAAACGGCTTGCGAAAACCATGCTTGTCCGCAAAACGCCCGGCCGGCAGCGCCAGGAACACCTGGGTCAGCGCAAACAGCGCCAGCAAGATCCCCACGGCCGCCGCGCTGTAGCCCTGCTGCAGCGCCAGCAAAGGCGCGGCCAGCCGCATGCCGGCCATGGTGGCGTGCACGCTGACCTGGGCCATGATGACTTTGAACAGCGCCAGATTCATCTCAGTCCTGCTCCGACCCTGGCACCATGCCTGCCGCCGTGTCCTTGTCGTCCGGCAGACCGGGCAGCCCTGCGCTCGAGGCCGGCGCGGGCAGCTCCTGCACATCGCGCAATTGCCGCTGGATGGCGCGCGTGCGCACACCCACCTGCTCGAAGCGCTTGGCGGCGGCATCGATGGATTTGCGCGTGGCATCCACCACCTCGCCGAACTTGGCGAACTCGGTCTTGACCTGGCCCAGCACGGCCCAGACCTCGGAGGAGCGCTTTTCGATGGCCAGCGTCTTGAAGCCCATCTGCAGGCTGCTGAGCATGGCAGCCAGGTTGGCCGGGCCGGTGACCATCACGCGGCAGCCGTTTTGCACGGCCTCGACCAGGCCGGGGCGGCGCATGACCTCGGCAAACAGGCCTTCCGTGGGCAGGTAGAGCACGGCAAAGTCCGTGGTGTGGGGCGGGCTCACATACTTGCCATGGATCTTGCGGGCCTCGAACTTGATCGATGCCTCGAAGGCATTGCCGGCCGAGGCAATGGCCGCCTTGTCGGCCGCATCCTGGGCGTCGAGCAGGCGCTGGTATTGCTCCACCGGGTATTTGGCATCGATGGGCAGCCAGACCGGCGTCTCGTCGCTGCGCCCGGGCAGGCGGATGGCGAACTCCACCATGTCGTCGCTGCCGGGCACGGTCTTGACGTTGCGCGCGTACTGCTCGGGCGTGAGCACGTTCTCGATGATGGCGCCCAGCTGCAGCTCGCCCCAGGTGCCACGCGTCTTCACATTGGTCATCACGCGCTTGAGATCGCCCACGCTGCCGGCCAGTGTCTGCATCTCGCCCAGGCCCTTGTGCACCTGCTCCAGCCGGTCGCTGACCAGCTTGAACGATTCGCCCAGGCGCTGCTCCAGCGTGGCATGCAGCTTCTCGTCCACCGTGCGCCGCATCTCTTCCAGCCGCGCCGCGTTGTCCGACTGGATGGTGGCCAGGCGCTCGTTGAGCGTGCCGCGCAGCTGTTCGGCATGGACCTGGCTGGACTGCGCCAGCCCGCCCAGCTGCTGCTGGATGTCGTTCTTGAGGGAGTCCAGCGTGCTGCGCGTGGTCTGCGCCAGCGCCTCGAAGCGCTCCTGCACATGGGCGTTGAAGCGCTGCGTGCTTTCGCCCTGGGCCTCGCGGGCCTGGGCGCTGTCGGCGGCCAGGCGCACCGTGAGCCGGCCCAGTTCCATGCGAAAGGCCGCCAGCGCCTCGCCCTGCTCGCGCCGCGCGGCCTGTGCATCGAGCTGGGCCTGGGCCAGATGGGCCTGCAGTTGCTGCGATACGCGGTCCAGCCCGCCGTCGCTCTTGGCCACGGCCATCTGCGTGGCCTGGGCGCCGCGCTCGAGCTGCTGCAGCCGCACATCCAGCATCTGCAGCGCCTGCAGCAACTGCTGCGGCGCCACCCCGTCATCGCGCTGCGCCGAGCGCCTGCACAGCAGCCAGATCACGGCCGCCTGCCCCAACAGCAGCACGGCCCATGCCGCCCACCACACTCCGGATATCTGGGTCAAGATCTTGCTTCAGCTCCATGCAGCGGGAAGCGGCCAGGGCCTTCTTTCCCGCGATTGTCGGGATACGGCACTCAGGCCTTGGCGCGCGCGCCTGCGGCCGCCGCCTCGGGCTGGTTGACGGGCGTGCGCGGGCCCTTGCCGCTCAGAAAGTCGATCAGGTTGTCGGCTGCCAGCTCGGCCATGGCGCTGCGCGTGCCCATGGTGGCGCTGGCGATATGCGGGGTCAGCACGACATTGGGCACGGTCAGCAGGTCGGGATGGACCGAGGGCTCGCCCTCGAACACGTCCAGGCCGGCGGCGGCAATGGTCCTGTCGCGCAGCGCCCTGGCCAGCGCCGCGTCATCGACGATGCCGCCGCGCGCGATGTTGATCAGCGTGGCCGTGGGCTTCATCCTGGCGATCTCGGCCGCGCCTATGGTGTGGTGGTTTTCCTTGGTGTAGGGCAGCACCAGCACCACATGGTCGGCCATGGCCAGCAGTTCGTCCTTGCCCACGTAGCCGGCCTTGCATTCGGCTTCCAGCTCAGGCGACAGGCGCGAGCGGTTGTGATAGACCACCTTCATGCCGAAGCCATGCGCACCGCGCCGGGCAATGCCCTGGCCGATGCGGCCCATGCCGATGATGCCCAGCGTGCTGCCGTGCACTTCCGAGCCGGCGAACAGGTCGTAGCGCCAGGAGTTCCACTTTCCGGCGCGCAGGTAGTGCTCGCTCTCGGTCACGCGGCGGGCCGTGGCCATGAGCAGGGCGAAGCCGAAGTCGGCCGTGGTCTCGGTCAGCACGTCGGGCGCGTTCGTGCCCTGCACGCCCGCTGCCGTCATCGCGGGCACGTCGAAGTTGTTGTAGCCCACGGCCATGTTGGCCACGACCTTCAGGCGCGGACAGGCCGCCAGCAGTGCTGCATCGATGGTCTGCGAGCCTGTGGTCAGCACGCCGTCCTTGTCCTGCAGATGCGCGGCCAGCTCCTGCGGGCTCCAGACCACGTCGTCCTGGTTGGACTCGACCTCGAAGTGCTGCTCCAGCTTGCGCACCACCTCGGGCGGGATGGCGCGGGCGATCAGGATGCGGGGTTTGCTTGCCATGTCTGTCTCTTTCCTTGTCTTGGCGGGAGGCGGTTCTTCAGCGGAACCAGATGAAGCTCATCAATACGAACAGCGGCACCAGAATGCCCAGCGACCAGGCCATGTAGCCGAAGAAGCTGGGCATCTTCACGCCGCGCTCCTCGGCAATGGCCTTGACCATCAGATTGGGCGCGTTGCCGATATAGGTGTTGGCACCCATGAACACCGCGCCCGCGGAGATGGCCGCCAGCGTGGAGGCCATCGTGGTCATCAGCTGCGCGGCGTCGCCCCCTGCGGTGTTGAAGAACACCAGGTAGGTCGGCGCGTTGTCGAGGAAGGAGGACAGCAGGCCCGTGGCCCAGAAGTACATCAGCGGATCGGGCGTGCCGTCGGCGCGCGTGACGGCACCCACGATGGCGCCGAACGGCCCGCCCGTGCCCGCCTTGAGCATGGCGATCACGGGGATGATGGTCAGGAAGATGCCCGCGAACAGCTTGGCCACTTCCTGCATGGGCCCCCAGCCGAATTCGTTGGCCTGGTGCACGCTGCGCGGCGTGAGCCGCAGGGACAGCAGCGCCACCACGATCAGGCCCGCATCGCGCACCAGCCCCGGCAGGCCCACATGCGTGCCGGCCAGCACCAGCCCTGCATCGGTGCGCCACAGGCCGCTCATCAGCACCAGGGCCACCACGGCCAGCAGCAGCGCGAAGTTCACGCTTCCATCGAAGCCCAGGCGGCTGGCGCGGCCCGAGGCGTCGATGCTGGGCGTGGGATCGGGCAGGTCCGCCTCGCCGGCCTTGCGCAGCAGCCAGGTGTCGATCGCGTAGAACAGCGCCAGCAGCACGCCGACCAGGAACAGGGTCTCGGTGAAGATGTGGCGCACCGTCCAGAAGAAGTCCACGCCCTTGAGAAAGCCCAGGAACAGCGGCGGGTCGCCCAGCGGCGTCAGCGAGCCCCCGGCATTGGAGACGATGAAGATGAAGAACACCACCACATGCACCTGGTGCCTGCGGTTGTCGTTGGCGCGCAGCAGCGGCCGGATCAGCAGCATCGAGGCGCCCGTGGTTCCCATGAAGCTGGCCAGCACGGCGCCGATGGCCAGGATGGCCGTGTTCAGCCCAGGCGAGCCCTTGAGATTGCCGCGCACATAGATGCCGCCCGACACCGTGTACAGCGCCGTCAGCAGGATCACGAAGGGCAGGTACTCGGCCAGCAGCGCATGCACCAGGTTGACCAGGGCCGCACCCGCACCGAACACCGCTGCAAAGGGCAGCAGGAAGGCCAGCGCCCAGGCCGCCGTCAACTTGCCGAAATGCCGGTGCCAGAAATGGGGCGCCACCAGCGGCACCAGGGCAATCGACAACAGCATGCCCGCAAAGGGCACGCCCCAGAGCACCGACAGCTGGCCGCCATCGATCTCGGCCGCCAGGGCCCAGGAGGGCACGCAGGCGACGAGCAGCACCAACAATCCACGCAAGGCCTTCATGGTCCCGTCTCCTCTTTGTTCTGTATTCACTGTCCCCTCCTGGCAGCGGGCCGCGCAGCGATCAAGTCTGTGCCGCGGGCGCCGCGATCTCGAACACCTGGCGCAGATAGGCCAGGTATTTCTCGTCGTCGCACATGCTCTTGCCCGGCGTGTCCGAGAGCTTGGCCACGGGCTGGCCGTTGCAGCGCGTCATCTTGATGACGATCTGCAGCGGCACATGGTCGGGCGCGTCGCCCAGGTCATTGGTCAGGTTGGTGCCGATGCCAAAGGCCAGCTGGCAGCGCCCGTGGAAGCGCTGGAACAGCTCGATGGTGCGCGGCACCGTCAGGCCGTCGCTGAAGATCAGCGTCTTGGTCAGCGGATCGATGCGGTTGGCGCGGTAGTGGGCCAGCAGCCGCTCGCCCCACTCGAACGGGTCCCCGCTGTCATGGCGCGCGCCATCGAAGAGCTTGCAGAAGTACAGGTCGAAATCGCGCAGGAAGGCCGACATGCCGTAGACGTCCGACAGCGCAATGCCCAGGTCGCCCCGGTACTCGCGCGCCCAGGACTCGAAGCCGAAGATCTGGCTGTCGCGCAGGCGCGGGCCCAGCGACTGGCAGGCCTGCAGGTATTCATGGGCCAGCGTGCCCAGGGGCCGCACGCCCAGCTTCATGGCATACAGCACGTTGCTGGTGCCCGCGAACTGCCCCTCGGACTCCGCGGATGCGCCGGGCCGGCCAAGGCGTGCGCACAGCACGCGCAGCACCTCTTCATGCCAGGCCCGCGAAAAGCGGCGGCGCGTGCCGTAGTCGGCAATCTTGAGCTGCTCCAGGCCCGGCTGCTGCAGCAGCGCGATCTTGGCATCCAGCCGGCGCCGGCCCTCGGGAAAATCGGGCACCGGCTGGGTGTTGCGGAAGTACACCTCGTTGACGATGGCCAGCACGGGAATCTCGAACAAGATGGTGTGCAGCCAGGGCCCGCGGATGGTGATGTCGATCTCGCCATTGGGCAGCGCCTGCACCGTGACGCACTTCTCGTTGAGGTGGAACAGGCTCAGGAAATCGACGAAATCGCTCTTGATGAAGCGCAGCGAGCTCAGGTAGGCCAGCTCCGCATCCTGGAACCGCAGGCTGCACAGCGAGCGGATCTCGGCCCGGATCTCGTTCACATAGGGCGCAAGCTGCACGCCGGGATTGCGGCACTTGAAACGGTACTCGACCTGTGCCCCGGGAAACTGATGCAGCACCACCTGCATCATCGTGAATTTGTACAGGTCGGTATCGAGCAGGCTGGTGATGATCATGGACAGAGCCGGGCGGTAAGCGCCCAAGCGGTCAGATGGCAGACAGCTTTCGAGTGTAGGCCATCCACACGCCGCCGCGCTGCGAGCGGGCGCCTTGCATGCGCCCCGAACGCCATCAACCGCGCAGCAGCGGCTCCAGCACCCGGCGCAGCGCCTGCGGAATCTGGGCAGGCCGGCGCGTCTGCCGGTCCACATAGACATGGACGAAATGCCCGGCTGCGGCCGACAGCGGCTCACCCTGCGCAAACAGCCCCACTTCGTAGCGCACGCTGGAGCCGCCGATGCGGGCCACGCGGATGCCGGCTTCCACCTCCTGCGGAAAGGCCAGCGGGGCGAAGTAATTGCATTGGGTCTCTATGACCAGTCCTATTGTCTCGCCCGCATGAATGTCCAGCGCGCCCTGCTCTATCAGATGGGCATTCACCGCCGTATCAAACCAGCTGTAATAGACGACGTTGTTGACGTGCCCGTAGACATCGTTGTCCGACCAGCGCGTGCTGATGCGTCGGAATGCCGCATAGGCCGAACGGGGCTGCGGCGCGGGGCGGCTCGGGGGCGATTCATTCATGGCGGCCATTGTGCCGCCGGCCGAATGCGCCCTGTCCCCGGCCACTGTCGCCATCACGACGCGCACTGCTGCCGATCACTCGCCAAACGAGTAAGCATGCCAACTGAAAAATGTCGTCAAACCGACATAAAACCAATTCAAAATCAAAGACTTACAAAAAACCCACAGCTTTCCGGATTTTTTTGCTGCACCGCAGCATCAGGTACTTGATTCCTTTTTTGCAATCCCTACAATAAGACCCATGCTGCACTGCAACATGACACTCAGTCAGGTCAGCGCAGGCAATTCCCCGTAACCCGAGACCCCCTGTGGTCCGTTTTTCTGGAGACTGACATGAGCTTGACCCCTGACCAAATCCTGAGCGCACAAAAGGCCAACCTGGAAACCCTGTTCGGCCTGACGAGCAAGGCCTTCGAAGGCGTTGAAAAGCTGGTGGAACTGAATGTGACCGCCTCGCGCGCCGCACTGACCGAAGCTGCCCAGCACACCCAGGCTGTCCTGAGCGTCAAGGACGCACAGGAACTCCTGTCGCTGCAGGCCAACCTGTTCCAGCCCCTGGCTGAAAAGACCGCTGCCTACAGCCGTCACCTGTACGACATCGCCAGCGGCACCGGCGCCGAACTGGCCAAGACCTTCGAAAGCCAGGCATCCGACCTGCAAAAGAACTTCAGCGCCCTGGTGGACACCACGGCCAAGAACGCACCCGCCGGTTCCGAAACCGCCGTTGCCGTGATGAAGAGCGCCGTGTCGGCTGCCAACAATGCCTTCGAGTCGGTGCAAAAGGCCGTCAAGCAGGCTTCGGACCTGGCGGAAGCCAACTTCACGGCCGTGACCAACACCGCCAGCGAAGCCGTCCAGTCGGCCCAGACCCGCAAGCGTTGATCACGCTGTCTTACAACAGGGCTGTGTGCAAGAATCAGTGATTACCCGCATAATTGGACGCATCCCGGGTCGAAAGACCTGACCAGTTGTCTCCTTGGATCCTCTTGAAACCCCCGTTTCTGGATCCTTTCAAACCCAGTCTTTGGACTGGGTTTTTTTTCGTGCGCTTTTTCGCGCGCCAGGGCTCACGGCCCACCAGGGACCACCGCGCACAAGCCCTTAGACGGGCCCCACCCTTTATTAAGAACAATTCGCGTTTGACCTATCATCGCGCTTTGCCAACAAAGAGAGGCCTGTCTTCATGTCGAAATCCCTGAAAGCCCTGTTTGCCGCTTGCGCCCTGGTGGCTGCCGGCACAGCCATTGCCGACTCCCAAGTCGTCAACCTCTACTCCGCGCGCCACTACTCCACGGACGAGGAGCTGTACAACGGCTTCACCAAGGCCACCGGCATCAAGATCAACCGCGTGGACGGCGACGACGCCGGCATCATTGCGCGCCTGAAGGCCGAGGGCCAGGCCTCGCCGGCCGACGTGATCCTGCTGGTCGATGCCGCACGCCTGTACCGCGGCGAGGTCGATGGCCTGTTCCAGCCCATCCACTCCAAGCTGCTGGAAGACGCCATCCCCTCCAACCTGCGCGCCCAGCCCACGGCCGATGGCATCAGCTGGTTCGGCCTGTCCACACGCGCCCGCGTCATCGTCTACAACAAGGCCAAGGTCCAGCCCGCCGACGTGCAGAACTACGAATCGCTGGCCGACCCCAAGTTCAAGGGCCAGCTGTGCATCCGCTCGGGCTCGCATCCCTACAACCTGAGCCTGTTCGGCACCGTGGTCGAGCACATGGGCGACCAGAAGGCCGAAGGCTGGATCCAGGGCATGAAGGCCAACCTGGCCCGCCCGCCCAAGGGTGGCGACACCGACCAGATCAAGGCCGTGGCCTCGGGCGAATGCACCATCGGCGTGACCAACAGCTACTACTTGGCGCGCATGATGCGCTCGGGCAAGCCTGAGGACCAGGCCGTGGTCGGCAAGATCGGCGTGGTCTTTCCGAACCAGTCCAGCTGGGGCACGCACCTGAACATCGCAGGCGGCGCCGTGGCACGCCATGCCAAGAACAAGGACAACGCCGTCAAGTTCCTGGAGTACCTGGCCAGCCCCGCCGCCCAGAACTACTTTGCCAACGGCAACAACGAGTGGCCCGCAGCCAAGGGCGTGGAACTGGACAACCCCGCACTCAAGGAAATGACCGGCGGCAAGCCCTTCAAGAGCGAGACCATCCCGATCACGGCCGTGGGCAAGAACATGACCAAGGTCCAGCAAATGCTGGACCGTGCCGGGTTCCAGTAACCCCCATCGCGCCCATCACCAGCCCGGCACTGCCGGGCTTTTTCTTGGGCGCGACATGGCTGCGGCCGGGGCTGCATGCATAATTTGAGAGTTACGTTTACGTCAACGTCAGATAACCAAGGAGACATTCCATGCAGATCAAGGACCGGGTATTCATCGTCACGGGCGGCGCCTCCGGGCTGGGCGAAGGCACGGCGCGCATGCTGGCTGCCGAGGGCGGCAAGGTGGTGATTGCCGACATGCAGGCGGACAAGGGCGAGGCGGTGGCGCGCGAGATCGGTGGCGTCTTCGTCAAATGTGACGTGAGCCAGGAAGCCGATGGCCAGGCCGTGGTGGACAAGGCCGTGAGCCTGGGCAAGCTGGCAGGCCTGGTCAACTGCGCAGGCATTGCGCCCGCCGAGAAGACCGTGGGCAAGAACGGCGCGCACAACCTGGCGCTGTTCTCCAAGACCATCACCGTCAACCTGATCGGCAGCTTCAACATGATCCGCCTGGCCGCCACCGCCATGTCGGCCAACGAGCCCGAGAGCACGGGCGAACGCGGCGTGCTGATCTCCACGGCCAGCGTGGCCGCCTACGACGGCCAGATCGGCCAGGCGGCCTATGCGGCGTCCAAGGGCGGCGTGGTCGGCATGACGCTGCCCATTGCGCGGGATCTGGCGCGCAACGGCATCCGCAACATGACGATTGCCCCCGGCATCTTCGGCACGCCCATGCTGTTCGGCATGCCGCAGGAAGTGCAGGACGCGCTGGCCGCAGGTGTGCCCTTCCCCAGCCGCCTGGGCACGCCCCAGGACTATGCCAAGCTGGTGCGCCACATCCTGGACAACGACATGCTCAATGGCGAGGTGATCCGGCTGGATGGGGCCATTCGTCTGGCGCCGAAGTAAGCACCCCCTGAGCGGCTGCGCCGCTTCCCCCTCTCTTTCTCGCTTCGCGAGGGAGGGGGACGACACCCTAGCGGCGGGGCGGCGCGGCCGGCATAGGCCCTTGCTCGGTGTCCCTCGCTTTGGGCCGTGCCGGTTTTTGAGATACGCGCGTTGTCACACCGTGGTGTCTGCAGGCGTGTCTGCAGGCGCTCTGGCCATCATCTCCAGCCCCTTGCGCAATGCAGGGAACAGGCTGTGCTGGAAGTTGTTCCAGCGCAGCTCAAGAATCGTGTCTTGGGGATCGATATCGGTGCCCAGCACGTCGGCGATGACTTCGCCGGAGTCGATGCCGTTGTCCACGTAGTGAAAGGATGCGCCGGTCTTGAACAGGGGCGGGACCTGGCGCTGTTCCATGGTCTTCCAGTCCACGATCTTGTAGCCCTGCGCGCCATGCAGCGCGTCCAGCGTGGCGCAGGCGCCCCGGCGTTCATAGGGTGACTCCAGCCGCGTGATGCCGGGGTGGATGTTGGCAATCCTGCGGTGGAACAGGGCCCCGGGCCGCACGAGCCGGTCCAGGATGACGAGCAGGCCGTCCAGCACCACCCGCTCGGCACCGAGTTGCACCAGCCTGTCCTGCAGTTGCGCCTCGAACATCTGCTTGCCCGCGGCGCGCTGCGGATCGTTCAGCGGCAGGCGCCGGTAGGAAGACGGCACGGCCATGAGCAGGTCATTGACCCTGCGCCCCTGGATGCGCAGGTCCGGCGGATAGAACCAGCGACCGCCCGGCTGGTAGCTGAAGCCGTAGTCGCCGATTTTTTCGCGGTCGCGCGGCGAGGCCTCGTCGTCGTCGTGGATCACGGCCTCCAGGCTGTAGATATCGCCCAGCGGGCTGGTGTCCAGCAACTCGCCCAGGTATTCGAGCGGCGACTTCATGTAGCGCGTTGCGCCCTTGTAGGCGATGTGCTGGCCGGCCTGGTCGGCGGCGGCGTTTCTCAGGGACCAGATGTAGACGAGTTTTGTCTTTGCCATGTTCGTGGATTCAGCAGGAATTCAGATGTCGGCCAGCGCGCCTTGACTGGCGGGACTGGCCGATGCAGCCGCCACCGGCTGCGCCCCTTCTTGCGGCAGGACCATGCGGCCGGCCTCCATGCGCACGATGCGGTCGGCCAGGTGGAAGTAGCGATCGTCATGGGAGATGACCACCAGCAGGTGGCCCCTGGCGCGCAGCTCGGGCAGCAGCTCGGTGTAGAACAGGTGGCGGAAGCTCGGGTCCTGGTCGGCCGCCCATTCGTCGAAGACCAGCACGGGCCGGCCCTCCAGATAGGCGTGGACCAGGGCCAGGCGCTTGCGCTGGCCGGTGGACAGGTCGATGGTGCTGAAGCTGCCGTTGCGCACGCTGACCTTGTGTGCGATCTCCAGCCGCTGCAGGTAGGGCAGCGCGGCCTCGGGCAGCGCGGCGGCCTGGCCCTCTTCGCCGCCGGCCACCAGGTCCTCGAACAGGTAGAAGTCCGAGAACACCGTGGTGAACAGCTGGCGGTAGTCGTCGCGCGTCTGCGCCGTGACGGGCTGGCCGTCATGCAGGATCTCGCCCTGCTGGGGCGCATACAGGCCCAGCAGCAGCTTGATCAGCGTGGTCTTGCCCGAGCCGTTGTCGCCCACCACAAAGACCAGTTCGCCCTTGCCCAGCTTCAGGTCGATGGGGCCGATCTCGAAGGCCTTGCCGCCTTCGGGCGCATCGAAGGCATAGCGCACGCCCCGCAGCTCCAGGCCGCGGTCAAGGCGGACCTCGCCGGGCGGGCTGTCCAGGTGCAGGTGCGGCTCCGGGCTGGCAAAGCGCGCGGAAAGGTCGGCAATGCGCTGCAGCGCCACCTTGGCGCGGCCCAGGTTGGGCAGCGCGCCTGCGATCTGGTCCATGGGGCCCTTGAGGAACAGCAGCACCAGCACGAAGCCGCTGAGCACCACGGGCTCGGTGGTGCGCAGCGCGGCCCAGCCCAGGATGAGGGCGATCAACAGAAAGAACAGCGCCGAACCGAAGGCCGAGGCCAGCACATAGGTGTTGATGGCGCGACCGTTGATGCGGCGGATGGCATCCACGGTGGAGCCAATCTGCCCGTCGAAGATGCGGCCCCGGCGCGCGCGGTGCATGCGCAGCTCCTTGGCGCCTTCGCTGATGGCGCGGTAGGCCTTGTGCAGCACTTCCTCGTGATCGCGCGCCTTCCAGAACCCCGCCACGCCGCGTGACTGCGCCAGCGCCTGCAGGCTCACGCCCAGCACCAGCGCCACCACCAGCATGGCAAACAGCGGCGGCGACAGCAGGGCCAGATAGGCCAGGCAGCCCAGCGCAATGGCCAGGGCAATCACGTTGGAGGCCAGCACGAAGGCCACGTCGCTGATCATGTCCACGTCCTGCGTGAGCACGGGCATGAGGCGGTGCGTGCGGTAGCGCTCCAGCGCATCGATGGGCGCGGCCAGGATCTTGCCGGCCAGTTCCTTGCGCAGCTGCGCCACCAGGCGCTGCCCCACGAAATTCCCCGACATGTCCGACGTGGCCCGGCATACCAGCACGGTGGCACACAGGGCGATGAAGGTCAGCAGCAGCCCGCCCGCCAGCCCACCGGGGCGGTTGAGCACCTGGTTGATGGTCGCCAGCAGCGCCACCGTGGCCCCACCCGCGCAAATGCCCGTGACCACGGACAGCGCCATCCACGGCAGGAAGGGCTTGAGCAGGCGCAGTACCTCGGAGGGCGGTCGGCTGGCGTTTTCCATAAGGGATTCCTCTGGCGCCCGTGGGCGCATGACCTTGCAATGCCGGCGCGGCCCGGCGTTTCCTGGAGCGCGACGCACGGCGAGCGCTCCCTACTCCCTGCAAGACGTGCGTGCGCCAAAAATGTTCACCGCCCAGGCGATGAACAAATTCCGCCGCCCTGCGTCATCACGAAGAAGGGGCAGCGCGGGCGCCATGCCCTGCACCGGCCCGCTTTGCCTTGTCTGCCGCACACCCGAAGGACGCCATGGCTCTCCACCCCGACCTGCAAGCATTTCTTGAACTCGCCAACGCCCAGGCATCCAGCCGCCCGCGCATGAGCCAGATGACGGCAGCGCAGGCGCGCGCCGCCTACGACAACGCCACGCTGGCGCTGGACCTGCCGGGCGACGATCTGCCCACCGAGGACATGGATCTGCCCACGCGCGACGGCGCGCGTATCCGTGCCCGGCTCTACCGCGCAGCCCCTGAACACACAGCCGCGCCCTGCCTGCTGTTCCTTCACGGCGGCGGCTACGTGCTGGGCGGGCTCGACTCGCATGACAGCCTGTGCCGCAGCCTGGCGCTGGGTACGCCCTGCAATGTGCTGGCCATCGACTACCGGCTGGCGCCAGAGCACCGCTTTCCCACCGCCTTCCTCGACGCACAGGACGCCCTGGCCTGGCTGCTGGAGCACGGCGGCCGCCATGGCCTGGACGCGCAGCGCCTGGCCATTGGCGGCGACAGCGTCGGGGGCACGCTGGCCACGGCCCTGTGCATCGCCGCGCGCGACGCGGGCATGCCCCAGCCCTTGCTGCAGTTGCTGCTCTACCCCTGCACGGCAGCGCAGCAGGACAGCGACTCGCATGCGCGCCTGGCCACCGGCCATCTGCTGGAAGGTGACACCCTGGCCTGGATGTTCGGCCAATACCTGCGCAGCGATGCGGACCGGCAGGACTGGCGCTTTGCCCCCCTGCAGGCATCCGACCTGGGCCGGCTGGCACCCACGCTGATGGTGCTGGCCGAGTACGACCCGCTGATCGACGAAGGAAAGCGCTATGCCGAGCGGCTGCAGGCCGCCGGCGTGGCCGTGGACCTGCAGATCTACGCCGGCATGGTCCATGACTTTGCGCGGCTGGGCGCACTCACCGAAGAGACCGAGGTGCTGCGCGACCGGCTCTGCAAGGCACTGGCCCATGCCTTCCAGGCGGCCCGCAGCCCGGCCCTGGCATGAACGACCCTGGCATGAACATTTGCCGCGCCTGCGCGTCATCCCGGTCATGAGGCTGCCTTGTGTCCCTTGTGCCCCTTGTGCCCCTTGTGCCCTTGCCCGAGCCCCCACCCGTGCCCCGCACGCGGGGCACTCCATCTGAAAGAGTCCACGTGCGTCCAGTCGAAGCCACCGCTACACCGTCACCAGACGCCTCCGGCGCCAGCTACCTTGCCCATGCAGGCGCCGAGACGATCAGCGTCTTCGGCGATGGACAGCGGCTGCGCCTGGAGCGTTCGGGGTCCGTGGATGCCGGCAGGCCCGGCAAGCACAGTCTCTGGAACCTGTCGCGCACGGCCGCGCCAGGTCTGATGCAGCTGCAATGGCTGGGCCCCTGCTCGGGCATGCCCGAAGCGGATGAACTGCTGGCCGCACTGCAGGCAGGCTTTGGCCTGCATCCCGATGCGCAAGCCATCGACCTGTCCCTGCCCCGCCTGCCACCGGGCCTGCGCGACAGCATTGCCACAGTGCAGCCGGGCCAGGCCCCGTGCGTGGCAAGAAGCGTGCTGTGGCAGCAGCCCCTGTGGCTGCCCCGCCCGCGCCCACCCTATGCGCTGCACTACACGATCAGCGAAGGCCGGCGCCACCCCGTGCGCCTGCACAATCCGCGCGGCGAGGTCTACCGCCGCTTCATCCCCTGGCTGGGCCGCACGCTGAGCTTTCGCACCGTGGAGCCCG
>NZ_JAELTK010000086.1:0-25981 GCF_016428765.1 Delftia sp. ASV31 | reverse complement strand
GCCTGAACGAGCCGCGCTACGTCACGCTGCCCAACATCATGAAGGCCAAGAAAAAGCAGCTGGACACGGTCAAGCCTGAAGAGCTGGGCGTCGATGTCGCCCCGCGCCTGAAGACGCTCAAGGTGGCCGAGCCCGCCAAGCGCGGCGCTGGCGTGAAGGTGCCGGACGTTGCCACGCTGGTGTCCAAGCTCAAGAACGAAGCCAAAGTGATCTAAGGAAGACAGCGACATGACATCCCTCGTTATTGCAGAACACGACAACGCTTCCATCAAGAGCGCCACGCTCAACACCGTCACTGCGGCCCTGGCCTGCGGCGGCGACGTGCATGTGCTGGTGGCAGGCGAGAATGCCGGCGCCGCTGCGCAGGCCGCTGCCCAGATCGCTGGCGTGTCCAAGGTCATCCACGCCGATGGCGCCAGCCTGAAGGACGGCCTGGCCGAGAACATTGCAGCGCAAGTGCTGGCGATTGCCTCGAACTACAACCACATCCTGTTCCCCGCCACCGCCAGCGGCAAGAACGCCGCGCCGCGCGTGGCAGCCAAGCTGGACGTGGCCCAGATCAGCGACATCACCAAGGTGGACAGCGCCGACACCTTCGAGCGCCCCATCTACGCCGGCAACGCCATTGCCACGGTGCAAAGCAGCGACAAGATCAAGGTCATCACCGTGCGCGGCACGGGCTTTGACGCAGCGGCCACCACGGGCGGCAGCGCCCAGGTGGAGCAGCTGGCAGCCGCTGGCGACAACGGCAAGAGCAGCTTCGTGGGCCGCGAGGTCACCAAGAACGACCGCCCGGAACTGACGGCCGCCAAGATCATCGTCTCCGGCGGCCGCGCGCTGGGCAGCAGCGAGAAGTTCAACGAAGTCATGACCCCGCTGGCCGACAAGCTGGGCGCCGCCATCGGCGCTTCGCGCGCAGCGGTGGACGCAGGCTATGCGCCCAATGACCTGCAGGTCGGCCAGACTGGCAAGATCGTCGCGCCCCAGCTGTACATTGCGGCCGGTATTTCCGGCGCCATCCAGCACTTGGCCGGCATGAAGGACTCCAAGGTGATCGTGGCGATCAACAAGGACCCCGAGGCACCGATCTTCTCGGTGGCCGACTACGGCCTGGAGGCCGACCTGTTCCAGGCCGTGCCCGAGCTGGTGCAGTCGCTGTAGGAACGCAAGGCACCGCACCGGGAGGCGGTGCCAACGGGCCCGGGTGAAGCATCCGGGCCCTGGCCAGAGCGGCACACAAGGCATGTGCCCCGGCCCCACCTGGTTCAGAGATGCAGGAGACAGATATGCAGATTTCCATTGGCCGCCGCAGCCTTGCGCTTGCGGCTGTTGTCTTTGTGGCCACCACGGGCGCCAGCGCACCGGCATGGGCCCAGGCCAGCGACTTTCCCACGCGCCCGATCACGCTGATCGTGCCCTTCCCCGCAGGCGGCTCCACCGACCGCCACATGCGCACCCTGGCCGACATTGCGGGCAAGCAGCTGGGCCAGACCATCATCGTGGAGAACAAGCCCGGCGCGGGCGGCACGCTGGGCCCGGGCAACATGTCCCGCACGGCCAAGCCCGATGGCTACACCATCACCCAGTTCCCCATGTCCATGCTGCGCATGGCGCACATGCAGAAGACGGCCTGGAACCCGGTCACGGACTTCACCTACATCATCGGCGTCTCGGGCTACACCTTCGGCTTCACGGTGCGCTCGGACTCGCCCTACAAGAGCTTCAATGAATACATTGCCGCCGCGCGCAAGAGCCCCGGCAAGATCGAGTACGGCTCCACCGGCATAGGCTCCTCGCCCCACCTGCTGATGGAGGAGCTGGCCGAGAACGCCAAGGTCACGCTCAACCACGTGCCCTTCAAGGGCAACGCCGACCTGCAGCAGGCCCTGCTGGGCGGCCACGTGGCCGCGCAAAGCGATGCCTCGGGCTGGGACACCTATGTGGATGGCGGCCAGATGCGCCTGCTCATGACCTTCGGCGAAAAGCGCACCCAGCGCTGGCCCGATGTGCCCACGGCCAAGGAGCTGGGCTATGGCGTGGTCTCCACCTCGCCCTACGGACTGGCCGGCCCCAAGGGCATGGACCCGGCCGTGGTGCGCAAGCTGCACGACGCCTTCAAGAAAGCCATGGATGACCCGCGCCACATCGAGGTGCTCAAGCAGCTGAACCAGGACGCCTGGTACCGCTCCGGCGCCGACTATGCGCAGTGGGTGCGCGAGGCCTATGCCAAGGACAAGGTCCTGATCGACCGCCTGGGCCTGGCCGCCAAGTAGGCCTGTCCTCCAATGCGCCCGCAGGGCCAGGGGGCTGGCGGGCGCAGTCCGCTTGAGATTCGTGAATTCGTGAAACGGAGTCCCTCATGACTGTCTCCCTGCCTTCGCCCGATGCGCCCTTCACCACGCTGGCCGAGCTGATCCGCAGCCACGCGCGCCAGCAGCCGGCCCATGCCGCGCTGCGCGACGACCAGCAGACGCTGAGCTACGCGCAGCTCGACGCCCTCATGGACCGCGTGGCCGCCGCGCTGCAGCGCGACGGCGTGCAGCCTGGCCAGGCGATTGCCATCTGCGCGTTGAACTCGGTGCGCTATGCCGCGCTGTTCCTGGGCGCCTTGCGCGCGGGCGTGGTGGTTGCGCCGCTGGCGCCGTCCTCCACGGCCGACAGCCTGGCCTCCATGCTGCGCGATGCCCAGGCGCGCCACCTGTTCCTCGACAAGGCGGCCCAGGACCTGGTGCCTGCCGACGGCGCCCTGCAATGCATCTCGCTGGACGGCGCCGCGCCCGGCCGGGCCTTTGACGACTGGCTGGCGCCCGAAGGCGCGCAGCCCGCGCCCGTGAGCGTGGAGCCGGCCGCGCCGTTCAACATCATCTATTCCTCGGGCACCACGGGCACCCCCAAGGGCATCGTGCAGTCGCACGGCATGCGCTGGGCCCACATCAACCGGGGCAGCGTCTACGGCTATGGCCCCGAGGGCACGACGCTGCTGGCCACGCCGCTGTACTCCAACACCACGCTGGTGGTGTTCTTCCCCACGCTGGGCAGCGGCGGCTGCGTCGTACTGATGCCCAAATTCGACGCGGCCCGCTACCTGCAGCTGGCCCAGCAGCACCGCGTCACCCACACCATGCTGGTGCCCGTGCAGTACCAGCGCATCATGGCGCTGCCGCAGTTCGGCGAGCATGATCTGTCCAGCTTCCGCGCCAAGTTCTGCACCAGCGCGCCGTTCCGGGCCGAGCTCAAGGCCGACGTGGTGGCGCGCTGGCCCGGCAGCCTGACCGAGTTCTACGGCATGACCGAAGGCGGCGGCACCTGCATCCTCGAAGCCCATCTGCACCAGGACAAGCTGCACACCGTGGGCAAGCCCGCCGAGGGCCATGACATCCGCCTCATCGACGAGGACGGCCGCGAGGTCGCCCCCGGCGAGGATGGCGAGGTCGTGGGCCATTCGGCCAGCATGATGACCGGCTACCACGGCCAGCCCGCCAAGACGCGCGAGGCCGAATGGTTCGACCCCACGGGCAAGCGCTTCATCCGCACGGGCGACGTGGGCCGCTTCGATGCCGATGGATTCCTCACCC
This sequence comes from Delftia sp. ASV31, assembly GCF_016428765.1. Lineage (NCBI taxonomy): Bacteria > Pseudomonadati > Pseudomonadota > Betaproteobacteria > Burkholderiales > Comamonadaceae > Delftia > Delftia sp. ASV31. The sequence continues at coordinate 22,406 of NZ_JAELTK010000086.1, read as the reverse complement.
TGTTCGACCGCCGCAAGGACATGATCATCAGCGGCGGCTTCAACATCTACCCCAGCGACCTGGAAACCCAGCTGCGCGCCCACCCGGCCGTGGACGACGTGGCCGTGGTCGGCGTGCCGTCCGAGCAATGGGGCGAGACGCCCGTGGCCTACGTGGTGTCGCGCGCGGGGCAGCCGGCCCTGCCCGAGGACATCATGGGCTGGTACAACCAGCGGGCCGGCAAGACCCAGCGCCTGGCGGACCTGCGCTTCATTGCCGAGCTGCCGCGCAGCGCCATCGGCAAGGTGCTCAAGCGCGAGCTGCGCGACCAGTACGCGACGGGGCGCTGAACCGGCGGATGCTTTCTCCAAACGATGTCCACCACGATGTCCACCAAGAGGTACACCCCATGAGCAACGACACCACGATGTCCGAGGTCCGCCGCCAGGTGACGGCCGAGGAATGGCAGACCCGCATCGAGCTGGCCGCCGCCTACCGGCTGGTCGCCCACTTCGGCTGGGACGACCTGATCTTCACCCACATCTCGGCGCGCGTGCCGGGCCAGCCCGACCAGTTCCTGATCAACCCCTACGGCATGCTGTTCGACGAGATCACCGCGTCCAGCCTGGTCAAGGTGGACCACGAGGGCCGGCCGCTGATGGAGACCGAGTACGACGTCAACCCGGCCGGCTTCGTCATCCACAGCGCCATCCACGACGGCCGTCCCGAGGTGCAGTGCGTGCTGCACACGCACACGCGCTATGGCGTGGCCGTCTCGGCGCAGAAGGAGGGGCTGCTGCCCATCTCGCAGCAGTCCATCTTCCCGCTGGCGCGCCTGGCCTACCACGACTACGAAGGCGTGGCCCTGCGCGACGACGAGAAGCCGCGCCTGGTCGATGACCTGGGCGCCAGCAACTTCCTCATCCTGCGCAACCACGGCCTGCTGACCTGCGGCCGCAACGTGGCCGAGGCCGTGCTGGCCATGTACACGCTGGAGTCGGCCTGCCGCATCCAGATCCTGGCGCAGTCGGGCGGCGGCGAGCTCACGCGCATCCCGCAGGACATCATTGCCGACGCGGTCAACCAGTCGCGCCAGGTCACCAAGGGCAAGGGCGCAGGCCTGGCCTGGCCCGGCCTGCTGCGCCGCCTGGACCGCATAGACCCTTCTTACAAGGACTGAAGGAAACTATGGGAATTCTGGTCAACATCCACCCGAGCATGGGCGCGCCCATCGTCGATTCGCTGCGCGCTCTGGCGCCCGGCGTGCAGGTCTGGGGCCACCGCGAAGAAGCGCCGGCCGACGCGGTCGAGGCCATGCTCGCCTGGAGCCTCAAGCCGGGCGTGCTTCCGGCCTATCCGGGCCTGAAGCTGCTGTGCGCGCCCAGCGCGGGCGTGGACAAGCTGCTGGCCGTGCCCGACCTGCCGGCCGGCCTGCCCGTGGCGCGCACGGTCGATCCGCAGCAGCATGTGGAGATCGCCCAGTACGTGGTCGGCACCGCGCTGCGCCACACGCGCGAGCTGGACCTGTTCGCGCGCCAGCAGCAGGCCGGCGACTGGCTGCGCCGCCCCGTGCGCGCCAGCGCAGACTGCCGCGTGGGCATCCTGGGCCTGGGCGAGGTCGGCCGCTTCGTGGCCGGCGCCATGCAGGCCGTCGGCTACCCCGTCGCAGGCTGGAGCCGCAGCGCCAAGAGCATTGCAGGCCTGGCCACGCACAGCGGTGCCGAAGGTCTGAAGCAGCTGCTGTCCACCAGCGACATCCTGGTCTGCGCCTTGCCGCTCACGCCCGAGACGCGCGACCTGCTGGACCGTCGAACCCTGTCCCTGCTGCCGCGTGGCGCCTACTTCATCAACGTGGGGCGCGGCGAGCAGGTGGTGGAAGACGACCTGCTGGCCCTGCTCGACGAAGACCACCTGGCCGGCGCCGCGCTGGACGTGCTGCGCGACGAACCGCCCCAGCCCGGCAACAAGGTCTGGGGCCATCCCAAGGCCTTCGTCACGCCGCACATCGCGGCCCAGGCCTCGGCCGACACCGTGGCCCGCCAGTGCCTGGAGAACCTGCGCCGCCTGCGCGCGGGCGAGCCGCTGCTCAACCTTGTGGATGTGGCGCGGGGGTATTGAGCCTTGTTTTCCACCAAACGCCGCGCTGTTGCGCGGCGTTTTTTTCCTTTAGAAGAATCCAGAGACACCATGCCTTCGACTTCCCGCCGCGGCTTTTTGCAATCGACCGCTGCCGCCGCTGCAGCAGCCACCACCGTGCTGGCCCCCTCGGCCTGGGCCCAGAGCCCCTGGCCCTCCAAGCCCATCCGCATCATCGTTCCCTACACGGCAGGCGGCTTCACCGACCAGATGGCGCGCCTGCTGCAGGTCGGCCTGCAAAAGGCCCTGGGCCAGCCCGTCATCGTGGAGAACAAGCCGGGCGCCAACAGCATCATCGGCGTGGACCAGATCGCCAAGGCCGCGCCGGACGGGCACACCTTCGGCGTGGTCATCGCGGCCTATGCGGCCAACACCACGCTCTATCCCAAGCTGCCCTACAACCCGAAGAAGGACCTGGTCGGCGTCTCGCTCATGGGCGTCTCGCCCCTGGTCGCTGCCGTGGCCATGAACGCGCCCTTCAAGACCACGCCCGAGCTGATCGCCTATGCCAAGGCCAATCCCGGCAAGGTGGGCTTCGGCTCCTCGGGCAGCGGCTCCAGCGCCCACCTGACCACCGAGCTGATGAAGCTGCTCACCAGGACGGACATGGTCCACGTGCCCTACAAGGGCGCTGCGCCTGCGCTGGCCGACCTCATGGGTGGCCAGATCCCGCTGTTCCTGGACCCGCCGCCCAACCTCATCCAGCCCGCCAAGGCCGGCCGCATCCGCCTCATCGGCGTGGCCAGCGACAAGCGCCTGGCCGCGCTGCCCGACGTGCCCACCTTCGTGGAGCAGGGCTACGACGGCCTGCTGGGCAGCACCTGGGCGGCCATGATCGCGCCGGCCGGCGTGCCGCGCGAGATCGTGCAGCGCATGTCCGCCGAGGTGTCGCGCATCATCCGCAGTGCCGAGGTGTCGCACCGGCTGGAGCAGGTGATGGGGACGTTTGCGGAGGGGTCCACGCCTGAGGAGTGCGATCGGTTCATTGCTGCAGAGACGGAGAAGTGGGGGAGGGTGATTCGGGAGGCGAAGGTGACGGTGGACTGAGTCTTTCTTGTTCTCGGGTCTGTTTTTGTCCCTGTCCCGTGCCTGCTCGTCCAGCTCCATCCGTCAGGCCTGGGTGACCTTGATGCCATGCCGATACATCTGTGTGGCATTGCCCTATGTGCTACCTTGTACGTACCCTGTAACACATGAGAGCCCGCGCCATGAGCGAAGCAACTTTCACCTTCCGGGTCGATGAGGTCCTGAAAAACGACTTTGCCACCGCCGCCAAAGCCTGCGACCGCACGGGTGCGCAGCTGCTGCGCGACTTCATGCGCTCATATGTGCAACAGCAGGAACAGACTGCGGCACATGACGCATGGTTGCGCGCGCAAGTGCAGGTCGGCATCGACGCGGCCAACGCGGGCGAGGTGCTGTCTGCCGATGAAGTGGAAGCAGAAGCACGGGCATGGCGGGCCGAAATGCGCAGGAAGATTTCCGCGCCGTGAAGCTGGTATGGACACGTCCAGCAGCCGCCGACAGGCGGGAGATCCGTGCCTACATCGCTCAAGACAATCCGTCCGCTGCGCTGGCCCTTGACGAGCGGTTTTCCGAAATAGCGGGGCATTTGATCGACCATCCCCTGCTTGGCCGAGTCGGGCGCGTCGCCGGCACGCGCGAACTGGTGGTGCATCCCAACTACATCCTGGTCTATGACGTGATCGCCGACAGCTTGCGTGTGCTGCGCGTCCTGCATGCGGCCCGCCAGTGGCCGCCGCAGCGGACATAGCCGTATCCCGGACGGGGAGATCCGGTACGCGCATGGATCGACGCGACGCAGGAGTCGATGGTCGATGCCCATCGCGAAGCGGTGTTCAAACGTCTATGCCCGTAGCCCTCCCGTCCAGGGCATCGACCCTCCACCGCCTCCTCGGCGCCCTCAACGCATGCCTTTCCCGATAGGCCGCAGGCGCCATCCCCACATACCGCAAGAACACCCGCCGAAACGCCGAGGCATCCCCATACCCGCAGGCCAGCGCCACGGACGGTACGCTCTCCAGCGTGATCTCCAGTAGCACCCGGGCCCGCGCGCAGCGCAGGCGGTGCAGGTGGTCCAGCGGGCTGTGGCCCAGTTCCTGCTGGAAGTGGCGCAGCAGGGTGCGCGGGCTGGTGGATGCCGCGTCCGCGAGGGCCTGCAGGTCATAGGGCTGCTCCACGCGCGCCTCCAGCCAGGCGATGGCATGGGCCAGCACGCTGTTGCGTGTGGCGGGAATGCGGCGGTCCTGCAGGGCGGCGCGGGTGGCGCGTTCGCGCTGGGCATCGGGCTGCAGCACGGCGGCCAGCGCTGCGGCCAGGTCGTCGCCGAAGGCATGGCGTGTGAGCGCGACGGCCATGGGTGCCAGGGCCTCGGGGTGGGAGGCGCTGAGCCAGGGCCTGTCGTCCACGAAGGGCTGGCCCTCGGCCAGTTCGATGCCCGGGAAGTCCAGGCCGAAGCCGCCCATGAAATACCAGGGCAGGGCCACAAGCCGGCCCTGGCAGCGGCCGCCCGCTGCCGCAAACCAGGCGGCGCTGCCCAGCGTGCAGACGGCCAGGCCCTGGTCGAAGGCCGTGGTGATGCGGCGCACGAGGGCCGGATGCGCGGCGACGATGTCGCGGATGGAGGGAATGTCGGGGCGGTGCAGCGCGCTCACGAAGACGGCCTGCGCGGGCCCCTCGGCTGCCGCGGCTTCGTCTGCGTGCGGCATGTCGGGCAGGGGCCGGCCCTGGCCGTCGACCCAGCGCCAGCCAAAGCGTGGCGCGCGCCGGCCCAGGCGCAGGCTGGCGACCAGGTTGGCGCTGCGCAGCATTTCGACCAGGTGCGCGGCATGGCCGATGGCGCTGTGCTCCAGGCAGGGCAGCTCGATGATGAAGGCTCGGGGCATGGCGGTTCTGGCTCCTCGAATGGCGATTTTGACGTGCCCGTCATACGTGCTTCACTTTTAGCATGGCTGCTTGTGCCACTTTCCAGGACCACGAAGATGCTCCACACCAGCGCCGAGACAAAGCCTTCCTCCTTCCCGCGCACAGGCCTGCGCTCCATCGCCCTGGCCGGGCTGCTGGCCTGCGGCCTGCCACTGGCGGCCAGCGCCCAGGGGCTCGATGCACAGGGCCTGGCGGCCCTGGATACCGCCATCCAGCCGCTGGCGCCCAAGATGGTGGAGTGGCGCCGCGACATCCACCAGCACCCTGAACTGTCGGGCCAGGAAGAGCGCACGGCCAAGCTGGTGGCCGATCACCTGCGCCGCCTGGGCATGGAGGTGCAGACCGGCGTGGGCGGCACGGGCGTGGTGGGCGTGCTGCGTGGCGGCCAGCCGGGCAAGACCGTGGCGCTGCGCGCTGACATGGATGCGCTGCCCGTGGCCGAGAAGACCGGCCTGCCCTTTGCCTCCAAGGCCAAGGCCCAATACATGGGCAAGGAGGTTTCGGTCATGCATGCCTGCGGGCACGATGCCCACGTGGCCATGCTCATGGGCGCGGCCGAGGCGCTGGCCGGCATGCGCGCGAAGCTGCCCGGCACGGTGAAGTTCATCTTCCAGCCCGCCGAGGAAGGCGCCCCGGTGGAGGCCGATGCCCACGGCCATGTGCCCAGCTTTGGTGCCAAGGCCATGGTGGAGGCCGGTGTGCTCAAGGACGTGCAGGCCATCTACGGCCTGCACATCACGGCCAATCTGCCCTCGGGCATGGTGGGCTATCGCAGCGGGCCGCTGATGGCGGGTTCGGACAGCCTGAGCATCCAGGTCGAGGGCCGGGGCGGCCATGGCTCGTCGCCGTGGAATGCGGTCGATCCCATCGTCGCGGCCAGCCAGGTGGTGCTGGGCCTGCAGACCGTGGTCAGCCGCCAGCTCAACATCAGCCTGGAGCCGGCCGTGCTGACGATCGGCTCCATCCAGGGCGGCACGCGCTACAACATCATCCCGGACAACGTGGAGATGCAGGGCACGCTGCGCACCTTCGACGAGGACATGCGCCAGGAGGCGCACAAGCGCATCACCGCCACGGCCGAGCAGATCGCGGCCTCCAGCGGCGCCAAGGCCAAGGTGCGTTTCGGCCCGGTGGCCTATCCGGTGACCACCAACCCCGCCGCGCTGACCGAGGCCTCGCTGCCCGCGCTCAAGCTGGCCATGGGCGGCAAGGCCATGGTGATTCCCAAGGTCAGCGGCTCCGAGGATTTCTCGGAATTCCAGAAGGTGGTGCCGGGCTTCTTCTACTTCCTGGGCGCGCCGCCGGCCGGCCAGGACTTTGCCAAGGCACCGTCCAACCACTCGCCGCTGTTCGACATCGACGAGAAGCAACTGCCCACGGGCGCGCGCTCACTGGCCGCTCTGGCCGTGGACTACCTGCAGCGCAACCCATAGTTGTTGGACTCCCCCTGAGCGGCGGACGCCGCTTCCCGTTGCACGGCGCCCCCTCTCTCGCTACGCGGGAGGGGGACGGCACCCTCGCTGCGGGGCGGCGCGGCCGGCGTAGGCCCTTGCTCGGTGCCCCTGGCTTGAGATCGAGTCCGTGCGAACCGCGTCGGCTTTATTTGGCGCTGGCGATTGCCGATGGGCCTTTCCACCACCGGGCGATGGCGAGCCGGAAGGGCAGCAGCAGCGCCACGCCCAGCACCAGCTTCACGCCCAGGTCGCCCAGCGCCCAGGTCACCCAGGGCTCGGCGGCGCCTGCGAAGGCGATGCTCCAGAACAGGAAGGTGTCCAGGCAGGCGGCCAGCAGCGTGGCCACCAGGGGGGCACGCCACCAGCGGCCTGCACGCAGGCGGTGGAACACGCCGATGTCCAGCCACTGCGAGGCAATGAAGGCCGCGCCGGAGGCCAGCGCGATGCGCGGCGGCGCCAGCACCAGCGAGGCGGCAACGGCCACGGCAAAGCCCACCCAGGCCACGCGCCGGGCCTGCTGCGGGCCGAAGCTGCGGTTGACCAGCTCGCTCACCAGGAAGGCGAACGGATAGGTGATGGCGCCCCAGGTCAGCCAGTCGTTGATGGCGTACTGCACCAGGATGTTGGACGACAGCACCACCACGCCCATGGCCGCGATGGCGGCCAGCAGCTGGGTGCGCGAGGGGGCGGCGAAACGGTGCGGGCGCGGTGTCATGCTGCGCCACCGGAGCCGCGTGCGCCCGACGAGGGCAGGGGCAGCCCGAGGATGGCGCAGGCCACGGCCTCGCCCACCTTGACGCCGTCCACGCCGGCCGACAGGATGCCGCCCGCGTAGCTGGCGCCTTCGCCGGCCGGGTACAGGCCGCGCGTGTTCAGGCTGTGGAAGTCCGCGCCGCGCTCGATCTTCACGGGCGAGGAGGTGCGTGTTTCCACGCCGGTGAGCACGGCGTCGTGCATGTCGTAGCCGCGGATCTTCTTGCCGAAGGCGGGCAGTGCCTCGCGCATGGCCTCGATGGCGTAGGCCGGCAGCACGTGGTGCAGGTTGGTCAGCGTGATGCCGGGCTGGTAGGAGGGCTCGACCTCGCCCAGCGCGGCCGATTCCTTGCCGGCGATGAAGTCGCCCACCAGCTGGCCCGGCGCGTTGTAATTGCGCCCGCCCAGCAGGTAGGCCTTGGTCTCCAGCTGGCGCTGCAGCACGATGCCCGACAGCGGGTGCAGCTCGCCGTCCTTGAGGTCTTCCACGCCATGGGTCTTGCCGTCGAAGGCCCAGGCAAAGCTCTTGGCATCGCGCGGATAGTCGGAGGGGTCGATGGCGCAGACCATGCCGGCGTTGGCATTGCGCTCTGCGCGCGAGTACTGGCTCATGCCGTTGGTGACCACGCGCTCGGGCTCGCTGGTGGCTGCCACCACGGTGCCGCCCGGGCACATGCAAAAGCTGTAGACCGCGCGCCCGTTGCTGGCGTGGTGCACCAGCTTGTAGTCGGCCGCGCCCAGCAGCGGGTGGCCGGCATGCCTGCCCCAGCGCGCCCGGTCGATCAGGCCCTGCGGATGCTCGATGCGAAAGCCCACCGAGAACGGCTTGGCCTCCATGTGCACGCCGCGTTCGTAGAACATGGCGAAGGTATCGCGCGAGCTGTGGCCCAGGGCCATCACGGCATGGTCGGTCTCCAGCCACTGGCGCTCGCCGCTGTCCTGGTCCAGCACCTCCAGGGCGGTGAGACGGCGGTCCTCGCCCTCGCCCTCGATGCGCATGTCACACACGCGCTGGCCGAAGCGGATCTCGCCGCCCAGGCGGATGATTTCCTCTCGGATGCCCTCGACCACCTTCACCAGCTTGAAGGTGCCGATATGCGGGTGCGCGGCATAGAGGATCTCGGGCGGTGCGCCGTGGGTGACGAACTCCTGCATCACCTTGCGGCCCAGGTGGCGCGGGTCCTTGATCTGGCTGTAGAGCTTGCCGTCGGAGAAGGTGCCTGCGCCGCCTTCGCCGAACTGCACATTGGACTCGGGCGTCAGCTCGCGCTTGCGCCACAGGCCCCAGGTGTCCTGGGTGCGCTCGCGCACCGAGCGGCCGCGCTCGATCACGATGGGCCTGAAGCCCATCTGCGCCAGCACCAGGGCCGCAAAGATGCCGCAGGGCCCGAAGCCCACCACCACGGGCCGGCGCTGCAGGTCGGCAGGCGCTTGGCCCACGGCATGCCAGCGCATGTCGGGCGTGGGGTTCACATGGGCATGGCTGGCGAACTGCTCCAGCAGCGCGGTTTCCTGGCTCTCGTCGGCCAGCGTCAGGTCGACGATGTAGACGGCCAGCAGCTCGGCCTTGCGCGCATCGAAGCTGCGCTTGTGCACGTGCACGGAGGCAATGGCCTCCTCGGCAATGCCCAGCTGGCGCGCGGCCAGGGCGCGCAGCGGCTCCAGGGGCAGATATTCGGTGTGGCTGTCGGGGTGGTATTGCACCGCCGACAGGGGCAGTTTCAGTTCAGAGACGCGGATCATGGCTTGTACCTATCAAGCAGAGGGCCGGCGATGGTAAGCCAAAGTGGGCGACCGCACAGGCTGCGGGCCGCACAGCCTTGGGGCGTGCTCGGGTTCGGATTTTCCGCCAGATATTCCTGGTCCTGGTGCCGTCCCGGTCCGGGCACGGACCTTGCATGCATGGCCGGCCATCCGCGAGCGGGGTCCTTCAGCCCCGGTCTGACGGGGTGGCTGCATCTGCGCGAAGTGGTGGTGGAACGGATGTAAGCTCGCGGCAAGCCTGCGGGCGGGTGCTGCCCCAGGTGAACAAGATCAACGCATTCCACGCACCACAAGGAGACATTTCATGAAGCAACCCCCTTCCAGGCAACGCCTGCCTGCATGGCAGTGGATCGGCCTTGCGGCCGCCACGCCGCTGTTCCTCGCATCGTGCGGAGGCGGCGGCAATGGCGGATTGGGCCAGGACGACCTGGCCGCCTGTGCCATCACCTCGGGCGATGGCAGCGTGGTCGTGGGCTCGGGCCTGCCCGGTGATCCGGCCGCCCCCGAACCCTCGTCGGGCTACCGCCTCGGCAAGAAGGCCCTGCACACCTCCAAGTACATGGTGGTCACGGCCAACCCGCTGGCGTCCAAGGCCGGTTGCGAGGTGCTCAAGTCCGGCGGCTCGGCCGTGGATGCGGCCGTGGCCGTGCAGATGGTGCTGGGCCTGGTGGAGCCGCAGTCCAGCGGCATCGGCGGTGGCGCCTTCATGCTCTACCGCGATGCGGCCACGGGCAAGGTCGTGGCCTATGACGGCCGCGAGACCGCGCCGGCCGCCGCCACGGAAAACTACCTGCGCTACGTGGACGACACCGCCGACCAGACCGCGCCCAAGCCCTCGGCGCGCGCCAGTGGCCGCTCCATCGGCACGCCGGGCGTGCTGCGCATGCTGGAACTCGCGCACAAGGACTACGGCAAGACCGCGTGGCCCCAGCTGTTCAATTCGGGCATCGACCTGGCCAGCAAGGGCTTTCCCATCAGCGGCCGCATGGCTGCGGCGCTGGACGGCTCCAAGGTGGAACTGGCGCGCGACGCCGATGCCGCCAAGCTGTACTTCGATGCCCAGGGCAAGCCGCTGGCGCTGGGCGCCAAGTTCGTCAACCAGCCCTATGCCGACACGCTGCGCAGCATCGCCAATGGCGGCGCCGACGCCTTCTACCGTGGCGACCTGGCCCAGGCCATCGTCAGCAAGGTGGGCGTGACGCAGACCGTCTCGGACGGTGCGCCCATCACCCCCGGCAAGACCACGCTGCAGGATCTGGCCAGCTACGAGGCCAAGCGCCGCGAGGCCGTCTGCACCACCTACCGCGCGCGCTACATGGTCTGCAGCATGCCGCCGCCGTCGTCCGGCGGCATCGCCGTGGCACAGGCCATGGGCATTCTGGAGAACTTCGACCTCAAGGCCTATGCGCCCACGGCCATCGATGGCGAGGGCGGCAAGCCTTCGGTGATGGGCGTGCACCTGGTCAGCGAAGCCCTGCGCCTGGCCTATGCCGACCGTGACAAGTACGTGGCCGACACCGACTTCGTGCCCCTGCCCGGCGGCTCGCCGGCCCTGATGCTGGACAAGAGCTACCTGCGCCAGCGCGCCGCCCTCATCTCCACGACCAAGAGCATGGGCACGGCCCAGGCAGGCAACTTCGGCACGCCTTCGCAGGGCGTGGTCGATGTCAAGGAGGCCGGCACCACGCACATGAGCATCGTCGATGCCAAGGGCAACGCACTGAGCATGACGACCACGGTGGAGTCCAGCATGGGCTCCTTCCACGTCACGCGCGGCTTCGTGCTCAACAACCAGCTGACCGACTTCGCTGCCATCCCCAGCACCGCCGACGGCCCGGTCGCCAACCGCGTGCAGCCGGGCAAGCGCCCGCGCAGCTCCATGGCGCCCACGCTGGTGTTCGACCTGAAGACCGACGGCACCGCCGGCGACTTCAAGATGGCCACCGGCTCGCCGGGCGGCAGCACCATCATCCAGTACGTGACCAAGACCCTGGTCGGCGCGCTGGACTGGGGTCTGGATGCCCAGCAGGCCACGTCGCTGGTGGACTTCGGCGCGGCCAACAGCCCGACCACCAACGTGGGTGGTGAGCATCCCAACATCAACACGGCCAATGGCGGCAATGACGATCCGCTGGTCAGCGGCCTGCGTGCCCTGGGCCATGTGGTGTCCATCAGTGCGCAGTCCAGCGGTATTGGCACCATCTTGCGGGTGCAGCGCAATGGGCAGGCGCAGCTGGAAGGTGGGGCTGATCCGCGCCGTGAAGGGCTTGTTCTGGGCGATACCGTTCGCTGATTTTGGTCTGATGATTGACTGAGGAAGGCGCTGCTGGCAGGGATGCTGGTGGCGCTTTTCTTTTATGGGGTCCATAGCCTGCCCCTGCCGGGTGGTTGTTTTTCGAGGCCGGGTTTCGGCCCGGCGGCCGACCCGCTTTCTTGTCGCGCGACAAGAAAGCGGGGCAAAGAAGCGCGCCCCAAACTGCCCACGACCCTCCGCTTCGCTGCGGGCGACCTGCGTTGGGCGGGATGCGGGGTGTGCCGCAGAACTCACTCCTTGCGCCTGCGGCGCAATCCGTTCAAACAACTGCGGCAAGCTAGACAACGAAGCAGCCCTGTCCTTCGGCAGGGCTGCCACCCCGCATCCCGCCCAACGCAGGCGTGGGCAGAAGGGGGGAGGCTGGGGCAGCCAACAGCCAACAGCCAACAGCCAACAGCCAACAGCCAACAGCCAACAGCCAGCAGACAGCAGACAGCAGACAGCAGCCGGCGCCATCGCTCCGCTCGGCTTCAAACCGGGGCCAAGCGAAGCGAAGGCCCGCACCACCTCCCCGTATGTCAGCGCCTGCGGCGTGGTGGTTGCGGGGTTGCAGTCCTGCCGAAGGACAGGACTGCTTCGTGATCTGACTCGCTGCGGTTGTCTGAGCGGCGCGCGAAGCGCAAAGCGAGTTCCGCAGCGAACCCCGCAACCGCCACGACGCAGGTTGCCCCGGAGCGAAGCGCAGGGGTCGCGGGCATTTGGGCGCGTTTCTTTGCCTACTTTCTTATCGCGCGATAAGAAAGTAGGTCGGCCGCCGGGCCGAAACCCGGCCTCGAAAAACAACCACCCGGCAGGGACAAAAAAGCACCCCTGAACGGCAGCCGCTCTGAGGGCACACGCCCCATGACTGTCGCCTCAAAGACATGCCCCACCCACCCCAATGCGCAAAAAAACACCCCACCACCCCCCGCAAACCAAGCAACCACGCCACCCCCTGCTATAGAGCCATCAGTCCCGCACCCACGCTGCGCGTTTTCCCCAGACGCCCCAACGCTACGGGCTTGCCCGAATCCATGGTTGGCATGCATCCATCTAAATTGAACAGCAGCAAGTTCGATGGTCGTGAGCCTCTGAGGAAGATGGAAATGCAAAGACGAGTGTTTGGCGCATGGATGTGCGCATCGGTCCTGATGACGGGCGCAGCATGGGCGCAGGACAGCTATCCCAGCCGCCCCATCAGCCTGGTCGTGCCCTACGGCGCGGGCGGCGTGACCGACGTGGTGGCGCGTGCGCTGGCCCAGGGCATGGGCAAGCAGCTGGGGCAGACCGTGGTGATCGAGAACAAGCCCGGCGCAGGCGCGTCCATGGGCGTGATGGAGATGCGCACGGCCAAGCCCGACGGCTACCGCCTGACGCTGGCGCCCGTGAGCATCTTCCGCCAGCCCCACATCCAGAAGGTGCAGTACGACCCGGTGCGCGATCTCAGCTACATCGCCACGTACATGACCTATGACTTTGTGCTGGCCGTGCCCCAGGACTCGCCGTTCAAGACGGTGCAGGACCTGGTCGAGTTCGCCAAGAAGAATCCGGGCGCCGTGGATTACGGCACGCCGGGCAAGTTCACGGCCAACCACGTGGTGATGGCGCTGCTGGAGCAGGCCACGGGCGCACGCTTCACGCATGCGCCCTTCAAGGGGGATGCCGAGGCGCTGAACTCGCTGATGGCCGGCCACATCAAGTCCGGCGTGTACGCCAACACGGTGCTGCCGTACCTGAGCTCGGGCAAGCTGCGCGCCCTGGCCTCGGCCTCCGAGGTGCGGCCCGAGGCCTTTGCCAACGTGCCCACGTTCCGCGAGGCCGGTTATGCCTTCGATGTGCCCTCGCCCCTGGGCATTGCCGGGCCGCGCGGCCTGCCGCCCGAGATCGTGCGCAAGCTCGAAGCCGCCATCAAGGCCGCCATGGACGACCCGGCCTTCCGCCAGGTCGTCGGCAACTACGGCGTGCGCACACAGTTCCGCGGCAGCCAGGAGTACACGGCGTTCGCCAGGAAGGCGTTCGAGGACGAGAAGAAGATCGTGCAGAACATAGGCCTGGAGGATTGAGGCCGCTACGCGGGCGGCAGCCCGGCCATGGCCCGCAGGTCCACCAGCCGGTCGTACTCGGCCGCCGTAACCAGCCCCAGCTCCACGGCCGCCTCGCGCGGCGCAATGCCGCGCGCCATGGCCTCGCGCGTGATGCGGGCCACGGCGTCATAGCCCAGTACCGGGTTGAGCGCGGTGGCCTGCAGCAGCGAGTGGCTGACCTGTTGCTCCAGCCGCTCGGTGTGTGCCTGCAGGCCGGCCACCAGCTTCTCGGCAAACACGCGGCTGGCGTCGCCGAGCGCGCGCATGGCGCGCAGCAGGTGGTGGATCAGCACGGGCTTGGCCACGTTGAGCTCGAAGTGCCCGGCCGAGCCCGCCAGCGTGACGGTGAGGTGGTGGCCCATGGCCTGGTAGGCGGCCTGCACCACGACCTCGGCCACGGTCGGGTTGCGCTTGCCCGGCATGATGGAGGAGCTCAGCCCATCGTCGGGAAACACCAGTTCCCCCAGGCCGCAGCGCGGGCCTGAACCCAGCAGGCGGATGTCATTGGCCATCTTGGCCAGCGAACCGGCCACCACGTTGAGCGCGCCCGAGACCTCGATGAGCGCATCGTGCGCGCCCATGCCTTCGAACTTGCAGGGGTTGGGCGTGACCGCCAGGCCCGTGAGCGCCTGTATCTCCTCGCAGAAGACCCGGTCGAATCCGGCCGGCGCGTTGAGCCCCGTGCCGGCCGCCGTGCCGCCCTGGGCCAGGCTCCACAGCCGGGGCTGGGTGGCCTGCAGCCGGTGGATGCCGTGGCCCACCTGGTGGGCGAATGTCTCGAAGCTCTGGCCCAGCGTCATGGGCACGGCGTCCATCAGGTGCGTGCGCGCCACCTTGAGCACGCCGGCAAAGGCCAGGGCGCGTTCCTGCAGGCGCTGCTGCAGCTGTTCCAGGGCGGGCAGCAGGTGGTCGCGCAGCTCCAGCGCCGTGGCCAGGTGCATCACCGTGGGAAAGCTGTCGTTGGACGACTGCGATGCATTGGCATGGTCGTTGGGGTGGACCGGGCTGCGCGTGCCTGGGGGCTGGCCCAGCATCTGGTTGGCGCGGTTGGCGATGACCTCGTTGGCATTCATGTTGGTCTGCGTGCCCGAGCCCGTCTGCCAGATGGTCAGCGGGAAATGCGCGTCCAGCAGGCCGTCGCGCAGTTCGGTGGCCGCGGCCTCGATGGCCGCGCCGCGCTCGTCGTCCAGCACGCCCAGGCGCCGGTTGGCGCGCGCCGCTGCCAGCTTCTGCAGCCCAAAGGCGCGGTACAGGCCCTGCGGAAAACGCTCCTCGCCAATGGTGAACAGCTCCAGCGCGCGCTGGGTCTGCGCGCCCCAGAGTCGGTCGGCAGGGATGTGGACGGGGCCGAAGGCATCGTGCTCGATGCGGGTATGAGCTTGGGTCGGTGCCTGGGCCTGGGTGCGTGTCTGGTCCATGGGCTCAGTCCAGCGAGATCTTCGCGTCGGCCGCCACCTTGCGCCAGCGCTCCACCTCGGCGGCCGTGTGGCGGGCCAAGGCTTCGGGCGCGTATTGATCTGCGGGCAGCAGGCGTATGCCCTGGGCGGCCATCCTGTCGGTCCAGGCCTTGTCGGCCAGGGCCTTGGTATAGGCCTGGTAGACCTTTTGCACCACGTCGCGCGGCGTGCCCTTGGGCGCGTAGATGCCGTACCAGGTGGCGGTCTCGAAGCCCGGCAGCAGCTTCTGGCCCAGCGCTGCCGCGCCCGGGAACTGGGGCATGGGCTTGTCCGAGGTGAGCGCGATGGCGCGGATGCGCTCGCCCGCCAGCTGGGGCAGGGCGGTGTTGGTCTGGTCGAACATGGCATCGACCTGGCCGGAGATCACATCGGTCATGGCCGGCGCCGCGCCCTTGTAGGCCACCTGGGTGATCTCCATCTGCGCGCGGCTGGCGAACAGCGCCGCCACCAGGTGCGAGGTCGATCCCACGCCCGCGTTGCCGAAGTTCAGCCGGCCCGGGTTCTGCTTGCCGAAGGCCACCAGCTCCTCGGCCGTCTTGTACGGGGAGTTCTTGCCCACCAGCAGCACCAGCGGCGTGTCGGGGAAGCGGAACACCGCCTCGAAGTCCTTGACCGGGTCATAGGCCAGCTTCTTGTACAGCGACGGCGCCGCGCCCATGTAGCCCATGTGGCCGACCAGGAAGCTGTAGCCGTCGGGCGCCGAGCGCGCCGCCTTGGCCGCGCCGATGGTGCCGCCCGCACCCGGAACGTTCTCGATGATGATCTGCTGGCCCAGCTGGGTGCTGGTGCGCTGGGCGATGTCGCGCGCCATGGCGTCCGTGGGTCCGCCGGCCGCGAAGGGCACGATCCAGGTCAGCGGCTTGGCGGGGTAGCCGCCCTGGGCGTGCGCGGCCAGGGCGAAGGTGGCTGCGGCCAGGGCAAGGGCCAGGCGTGGCAGGCGGGGAAGATGGAAAGGCATGGTGTTGTCTCCTGTAGTGCTGTGTTCTGTCCTGGGCCGGGGTGTCAGCGGCCGCTGGCTGTATGGGCGCGCGACAGCGCAAGGGCGCGGTCCACCATCCGCGGGGCCTCGCCGAGGTAGTTGCGCGGGTCGGTGAGGCGCTGCAGCGCCGCGCGGTCGAAATGGGCCGTGACTTCGGGCAGGCGGGCCAGCGCATCGGCCAGCGTGCCGCCCTCGGCGTTGACGCTGCGGCAGGCGGCATAGACGATGTCGTGCGCCTGCTGGCGGCCCGTGTGCGGGGCCAGGCCCATCATCACGGCCTCGGCCACGATCAGGCCGTCGGTCATGTCCAGGTTGCGGGCCATGCGTTCGGGATCGACGATGAGGCCGCCCAGCATGAAGCGCGCCTGGTGCAGGGCGCCGGCCGAGAGCACGAAGCTCTCGGGCAGGGCCACCCATTCGGCGTGCCAGGGTCCGGTGGCGCGCTCCAGGTCCTGGACCAT
Source organism: Delftia sp. ASV31 (assembly GCF_016428765.1). Classification (NCBI taxonomy): domain Bacteria; kingdom Pseudomonadati; phylum Pseudomonadota; class Betaproteobacteria; order Burkholderiales; family Comamonadaceae; genus Delftia; species Delftia sp. ASV31. The sequence continues at coordinate 6,100 of NZ_JAELTK010000086.1, read as the reverse complement.
GGCGTCCAGCATCAGGCCCGCATGCTGGCGCACGGCCTTGGAGGCGGCCAGCATCAGCTCGCTGGAGATGGCGTTGCGCTTTTGCGGCATGGTGCTGCTGGCGCCGCGCCCCGTGACGAAGGGCTCGAACACCTCGCCGAACTCGGTGGAGGACAGCAGCATCACGTCGTAGGCGATCTTGCCCAGCGAGCCGGTGACCAGGGCCAGGAAATTCACGGCCTCGGCCAGGCCGTCGCGCGCCACATGCCAGGTGGTGGCTGGCACGCCCAGGCCCAGTTCTTCCATCAGCAATTGCTGCACTTCCAGGCCCCGGCCGCTCAGCGAGGCCAGCGTGCCTGCCGCCCCCGCGAACTGGCCCACCAGCACGCGCGGGCGCAGTTCCTGCAGGCGCTGGGCATGGCGGTCGAACATGGCCAGCCAGATGGCGGCCTTGTAGCCGAAGGTGATGGGCAGGGCGTGCTGCAGGTGCGTGCGGCCGGCCATGGGCGTGTCGCGGTGGCGTTCTGCCAGGTCGGCCAGGATGGTGCGCAGCGCGGCGATGTCGGCATCGACCAGGTCCAGCGCATCGCGCACCTGCAGCACGGTGGCCGTGTCCATGATGTCCTGGGTGGTGGCGCCCCAGTGGATGTAGCGGCCTGCGTCGCCGCACTGTTTCACCAGCTGGTGCACCAGCGGCAGGATGGGGTAGCCGACAATGTCGGTTTCCTTGCGCAGCAGCTCGAAGTCCAGCGCGTCGAGGCTGCAGCGCTGCGCGATCTCGTGTGCGGCCTCGGCCGGAATCACGCCGCAGCGGCCCTGGGCGCGTGCCAGCGCGACCTCGACCTCGATGTAGCGCGACACCAGCGCGCTGTCGGCGAAGATGGCGCGCATGGCCGGGGTGCCGAAGGCGTCGCGGAACAGCAGCGAATCGATGGCGGTGCTGGAGGTGAAGGACGGAAGGGTCATGGTGCGCAATTGCGATTAAGTTCGGACATATCGATATTTTTATTTATGTACGTACATTACGAACATCCGGGTTTGCCTGGGGTAAGGTCCTGCGCCCATGGCTGAGACACGCTATGCCCAGGTGGCGCGCGACCTGTCCGAACGCATTGCCTCGGGCGAATACGCCGTGGGCGCCCTGCTGCCCACCGAGCTGGAGCTGTGCGACCGCTATGGCGTGAGCCGCCACACCGTGCGCGCGGCGATTGCCGAGCTGCAGCAGTCGGGGCTGGTATCGCGGCGCAAGAAGGTGGGCACGCGCGTGGAGGCGGCCCAGCCCCATGCGCACTACCGCCAGGCGCTGACCTCGCTGGAGGACCTGGTGCAGTTCGGCGCCACCCATGTGCGCGAGGTGCGGCGCATCGAGGAGGTGGTGCTGGACCAGGACCTGGCCGCCGAGCTGGACTGCCCGGCCGGCAGCCGCTGGCTGGCCATCTGCAGCCTGCGCCGCGACGGCGCCGCGCCGCACCTGCCCATTGCCTGGACCGTGGTCTATGTGGATGCGCAGCGCTTTGACACGCAGGAACTGGCCGAGCGCGTGCGCGCCGCGCCCGAGATGCTGGTCAGCAGCCTGCTGGAGCAGCAATACGGCCTGCGCATCGCGCGGGTGCGGCAGGCCGTGGTGGGGGCGCTCATTCCGGATGCGCTGTCGGAGGAATTGCAGGCCCCGGCAGGGTCAGCGGCGCTGAAGATCGTGCGCCGCTACCTGGATACCGATGGGGAGTTGATGGACCTCAGCGTGACCTTGCACCCGGCCAGCCGCTACACCTTGCATACGCAGCTGGACCGGGATCTGGCGAGCGTCTAGCCGTTGGCGTTGGCAGCTTCCGAGCCCTGCTCTGCGAGGAAGCCGCCGCTCTGGTGCGACCACAGCTTGGCGTAGATGCCGCCCAGCTCCAGCAGTTGCTGGTGCGTGCCCTGCTCGACGATGTGGCCCTGGTCCATGACGATGAGCCGGTCCATGGCAGCGATGGTCGACAGGCGGTGGGCGATGGCGATCACGGTCTTGCCGTGCATGAGGCTGTCCAGGCTTTGCTGGATGGCCGCCTCGACCTCGCTGTCCAGCGCGCTGGTGGCCTCGTCCAGCAGCAGGATGGGCGCGTCCTTGAGCATGACGCGCGCAATCGCCACGCGCTGGCGCTGGCCGCCCGACAGCTTGACGCCGCGCTCGCCCACCTGGGCGTCATAGCCGCCACGGCCCTTGAGGTCGGTCAGCGTGGCGATGAAGTCCGAGGCCTCGGCCTTTTGCGCGGCGGCGAGCATCTCCTGCTCGGTCGCGTCGGGGCGGCCGTAGAGGATGTTGTCGCGCATGGAGCGGTGCAGCAGCGAGGTGTCCTGCGTGACCATGCCCACCGCGCCGCGCAGGCTGTCCTGCGTGACGGTGCGTATGTCCTGGCCGTCGATGGTGATGCGCCCGCCCTGGGGCTCATGGAAGCGCAGCAGCAGGTTCACCAGCGTGGACTTGCCCGCGCCCGAGCGGCCGATCAGGCCGATGCGCTCGCCGGCGCGGATGTGCAGGTTCAGGTGGTCGATCACCTGCTTGCCGCCGTCCTTGTAGGCAAAGCTCAGGTCCTCGAAGGCGATGGCGCCGTGCGTGACCTGCAGCGGCCTGGCGTCGGGCGCATCCACGATGGTGCGTGGCTTGGTCAGCGTGAGGATGCCGTCCTGGATGGTGCCCACGTTCTCGAACAGGCCCGTCATCTGCCACATCACCCAGTGCGAATAGCCCATCAGGCGCAGCGCCATGGCGATGATGGCCGCCACCACGCCTGCGCTGGCCTGTCCGGCCGACCACAGGTACAGCGCCGTGCCCGCCGAGCCCACCAGCAGCATCGTGATCATCAGATGGTTGACGATCTCGAACTGGCTGACCAGCCGCATCTGCGCATAGCCCGTGGACTTGAAGGCCTCCATGGCGTTGCGCGCGTACTCGGCCTCGCGGCGCGTGTGGGCGAACAGCTTGACGGTGGCGATGTTGGTGTAGGCATCGGTCACGCGGCCCGTCATCATGGAGCGTGCATCGGCCTGCTCCTTGCCGATCTTGCCCAGGCGCGGAACGAAGTAGCAGCAGGCGCCGATATAGGCGGCCAGCCACAGCGCAAACGGAATCATCAGCCGCCACTCGAAGCTGGCCGCCAGGATCAGGATGCCGATCATGTAGACGCTCACGCCCACCAGCACATCGACCACCATGAACACCACTTCGCGCACGGAAAGCGCGGTCTGCATGATCTTGGTGGTGATGCGGCCCGCGAACTCGTCGGCATAGAACGACATGCTCTGGCCCAGCATCAGCCGGTGGAACACCCAGCGCAGGCGCATGGGGAAATTGATGGCCAGCACCTGGTGCATCACCGCCGTGTGAAAGGCCAGCAGCAGCACGCTGGACAGCAGGACGGCGGCAATGCCCCATACCGTGCCGCGCTGCTCTGCCCAGAAACCGGCTGGCGACACCGTGGACAACCAGTCCACCACATGGCCCATGAGGGCGAACAGCGCCGCCTCGTAGACGGCCAGCAGCGCCGAGGTGCAGGTCAGCAGCGCGATCCAGCCGCGCATGCCTTGCGTGCAGGCCCAGATGAAGGCGAAAAAGCCCTTGGGCGGGACCGTGGGCTCGACGCTGGGATAGGGCGGAACGCGTTTTTCAAAGAAACCGAACAAGATTTTTTTACTCCTTGGTCAGACCATCGTAGGCCAGAGTCGGGTTTGCCCGATGCGCGTTCAGCATGACCTTGGGCCGCAACATGTTTTGTAAGAAATCTCCACACAACTGTCCTACGCGTGGGTTCGTGCCCGGATTTCAGTGCAGGGGGAACACGGCGCCGTGGGGAAGATTGTCCGCGTCCGGGGCCGCTTCGTTGTGCGCGAATGGGGAATGCAGCATGCCGCTGGCGGCAACAAAAAAGGCCTCTTGCGAGGCCTTGTGTTTCATGCTGCAGTGCAGTGCACTGCAGCGGACGGGGCTTGCCGCCGGTCAGGCAGGCAGAAAGCCTTCCACCGACAGGTAGCGCTCGCCCGTGTCGTAGTTGAAGCCCAGCACCTTGGCGCCTGCGGGCAGCTCGGGCAGCTTCTGCGCAATGGCGGCCAGGGTGGCGCCCGAGGAGATGCCGACCAGGATGCCTTCCTCGCGGGCCGAGCGGCGTGCGTACTCGCGCGCGGGTTCGGCCTCGACCTGGATCACGCCGTCCAGCAGGCTGGTGTCCAGGTTCTTGGGCACGAAGCCTGCGCCAATGCCCTGGATGGGGTGGGGCGAGGGCTGGCCGCCCGAGATCACGGGCGAGGCGGCAGGCTCCACGGCAAAGACCTTGAGCTGGGGGAACTTGGCCTTGAGCACCTTGGCCACGCCGGTCAGGTGGCCGCCCGTGCCCACGCCGGTGATCAGCACATCCAGGCCTTCGGGGAAGTCGGCCAGGATTTCCTGGGCCGTGGTGCGCACATGCACATCGATGTTGGCGGGGTTCTCGAACTGCTGGGGAATCCAGGCGCCGGGCGTCTGGCTGGCCAGTTCCTGGGCGCGGGCGATGGCGCCCTTCATGCCCTTTTCCTTGGGCGTGAGGTCGAAGCTGGCGCCGTAGGCCAGCATCAGGCGGCGGCGCTCGATGCTCATGCTCTCGGGCATGACCAGCACCAGCTTGTAGCCCTTGACGGCGGCCACCAGGGCCAGGCCGACGCCGGTGTTGCCGCTGGTGGGCTCGATGATGGTGCCGCCGGGCTGCAGGGCGCCGGACTTCTCGGCGTCCTCTACCATGGCCAGCGCGATGCGGTCCTTGATGGAGCCGCCGGGGTTGCCGCGCTCGGACTTGATCCACACATTGGCACCGGCGCCGAACAGGCGGTTGATGCGCACATGGGGCGTGTTGCCAATCGTTTGCAGGATGTTGTCAGCTCTCATCGGACCTCCGCGATTTTGGGGTGGTGGTTGGACAGTCGGGGGTGGCGCGCAGACGCTGCGCGAAAACCAAGCATTCATTGTGCACGCAGCTGTTCTATGCATGGGCTATATCGATATGGCCTGGACGGCTAACATCGCCGCATGAATCTACGGTTCCTGGAAACCTTTGTCTTGCTGGCCGAGCTGCGCAATTTCCGCATGACGGCCGAGCGGCTGTACACCACGCAGGCCGCCGTCTCCAGCCGCATCGCCACGCTGGAGCAGGAGTTCGGCGTGCGCCTGTTCGACCGTGGCGTGCGCGAGGTCACGCTGACGGCCGACGGCGCCAAGGCCCTGGTCCATGCCGAGCGCATGCTGCGCCTCATGCGCGAGATGCGCGAGGACATGCTGGACAAGCAGGCCTATGCCGGCGTGATCCGCATCGGCGCCATCGAGTCCATCGTGCACAGCTGGTTTCCCGATTTCCTGGCGCTGCTGCAGCAGCGCTATCCGCGCCTGCAGGTGGAGATCGCCTGCGACACCACGCTGCACATGTCCGAGCAATTGGTGAAGGGCCAGCTGGACCTGTCGCTGCAGGCCAAGCCCGTGACGGCGGCCGGCGTGGGCCATCTGTCGCTGGGTGAATTTCCCATGGCCTGGGTGGGCAGCCCCAAGCTGGGCATTGGCGACGAGACCCTGAGCCTGGCCGAGCTGGCGGCCTTTCCCATCATGTGCTTTGCGCGCGGCTCCGAGCCGTATGCGGTGATCGAGCAGTTGTTCTCCACCGAAAGCAGCGCCTCGGTGCACCTGAACTGCATCGCCTCGGTGGCGACCATGATCCGCGTGGTCTGCGACGGCCTGGGCGTGGCGGCCGTGCCGCCGGCCATCATCCAGCGCGAGCTGGCCGAGCAGCGCCTGCGCCTGCTGCGCGTGGACCGGGAGTTCCCTTCGCTGCCGCTGGTGGCCTGCTTTCGCAACGATCATCAGAACCCGCTGACCGAAGTGGTGGCACGCGCGGCCGAGGAGACCGCTGCCGCCTTTGCGCTGAACCACGGCCAGGCCGTGGCGCGGCTGCCGGGCAGCGGCCTGGGCGGCTAGGCCCGAGGCCACCTGGTCGATCAGTCCTGCGCCGAAGCCAGCAGCTGTTCCACGGCCAGGGCCACGGACAGCAGTCGCCGGTCCTGCCCGCCGAGGCCGGCCAGGCTCAGGCCCACGGGCGCCTCGCCTGCGCGGTGGCAGGGCAGGGAG
>NZ_JAELTK010000085.1:0-27106 GCF_016428765.1 Delftia sp. ASV31 | reverse complement strand
GCCTGTGGCCCGCGCCGATCTGACGCTGGAGCTGGACCAGGGGCGCGACGATGGCGCCATTGCGGGCTGGCTGGAGTACCGCGAGGGCCTGGTGGATGAGCAGGTGGCTCAGGCCATCGCCATCGCATTGCCGGTGCTGCTGCAAGCGGCGCTGGCCCAGCCCTCGCTGCCGCTGTCCGTGCTGCCGCTGCAGCGGCCGGCCGACGCACGGCGCGGCCTGGACGCACTGCATCCGGCGCCGCTGGGCGAGCGCATCGAGAGCGCTGGCAGCCTGGCGGCGATGTTCGAGCGGCGCGCGCGCCAGTCGCCCGCCGCGACCGCGCTGATCGATGCGGGCCGCGCAGTCAGCTACCAGGAACTGGACGGGCGCTCGGCGACCCTGGCGGCCCACCTTGTCGCTCAGCTTGGCGCGTCAAGCGCCACAGGGGCCGGGGCAGGGGGGGCTGCAGCCGGCATTCCCGTGGCCGTGTGTCTGCCGCGCGGTGCCGACCTGGCCGTGGCCCTGCTGGCCGTGCTGCGCGCCGGCGCGGCCTTTGTGCCCATGGACCCGGACCATCCTGCGCAGCGCCTGGCCTATATGCTGGCCGACAGCGGTGCATCGCTGCTGCTGGCGCAGGGCCGGCCCGCATGGCTGCCGGCCGCTGGCGCTCCCCTGCTCATCGATCCCAGCATGCCGTTGCCCGAGGCCGAGGCGCCTGCGCTGTGCATCGGCCCCGATACCCTGGCCTACGTGCTCTACACCTCGGGCTCCACGGGCGAGCCCAAGGCTGTCATGGGACTGCACCGCGGCGCCGTGAATCGCCTGCTGTGGATGTGGGATGCCTATCCCTTTGTCGCGGGCGAAGTGTGCTGCCAGAAGACCACGCCGGCCTTCGTCGATTTCATCTGGGAGTTCTTCGGCCCCCTGCTGGCAGGCGTGCCCAGCGTGGTGCTGGCGCATGCCGATGTGGTGGACCCGCGTGCCTTTGCCGGCGCATTGGCGCGCCATGGGGTGACCCGGCTGGTGGTGGTTCCATCGCTGCTCAAGGCCCTGCTGGAGCCGGCCGCTGATACGGCAGGCCTGCTGCCCGCGCTGCGGCACTGTACGGTCAGCGGCGAGGCGCTTTCCAGCGACCTGGCCGGCCGCTTTCTTGCGGCACTGCCGGGCTGCCGCCTGCTCAACCTCTATGGCTCCTCTGAAATCTCGGCCGACTCGACCTTCCAGGAGGTGACACAGGCCGGTGGCCATCTCGTTCCCATAGGCCGGCCCATTCCGGGCCACCGCATTGCGGTCTGCGACGCCGCTGGCCAGGCACTGCCCGTGGGGGTGGCCGGGGAGATCGTGGTGGGCGGCGATGGCCTGGCGCTCGGCTACCTGGGCCGTGAGCGGGAGACCCGGCAGCGCTTCCAGCCCACTGCGGCCCTGGACGGCGCCCGCGGCTTTCGCACCGGCGACCTGGGCCGCTGGCGTCCCGATGGCGGGCTCGACTGCCTGGGGCGGCTGGATCGGCAGATGAAAATCCGTGGCGTTCGCGTAGACCCTGCGGAGGTGCGCGCGGCCCTGTTGCTTCACCCCGGCGTGGCCGACGCGGCCGCCGCCGGATGGGTGGGCACCGACGGCGAGACCGTTCTGGCCGCTTGGGTGGTGCACCTGCCGGGGCATGCGCCCGCCGCCTCCGCACTGCATGCCTGGTTGCGCGATCGCCTTCCCCGTGCAGCGCTGCCCAGTGCGTATGTGCGTCTGGCGCAGTTGCCGCTCAATCCGAACGGCAAGGTCGATGTGCGCGCCTTGCCGGCCCCGGGCCCCGACGACCTGCCGGCGAGCGGCGAGGGCAACGCGCCCCGCCTGCCGCTGACGGCCGCACAGGCGCGCCTGGCCGATGTCTGGGAGCGCGTGATCGGCTCCCGTCCCGGCAGCGCCGACGCGGATTTCTTCATGATGGGCGGGCATTCGCTCAATGCGGCCCGGCTGGCCCAGGCCGTCCGCCAGGAATGGGGCGTGCCACTGGACGCGGCGGCCGTGTTCGAGGTGCCGACGCTGGCCGCCATGGCGACGCGCATCGGCCAGGCTGCGCCCGCCGCGGGCCTGCCGGCCATCGGCCGGGGGCCGGCGCATCCGGGGCGCGAGGCTCGCGCCTCCTTCAACCAGGAACGCCTGTGGCTGATCGAGCAGCATGAGGCCCAGCGCGGTGCCTACAACCAGGTGGTGTGCTACCGCATTGGCGCCGGGCTGGATGCCGGAAGGCTGGAGCAGGCACTGCGCGCCGTGGTGCTGCGCCACGAGGCCTTGCGCACCCGCCTGGTGCTGCGCGATGGCCTGCTGTGGCAGCAGGTGGGGGAGGCCGGTGATTTCTCGCTGGTTCGGCGGGATCTCTCGGGCCCCGGTGCCGAAGCGGCGCTGGAGCGCTTTCTGGACGACGAAGTGGCGCGGCCGCCTGCGCTGGACCACGCGCTGCCCTGTTCGGCCACGCTGCTCACCCTGGGCATGCACGACCACGCGCTGGTGATTTCCATGCACCACACGGCGGTGGACGGCCAGTCCTGCGAAATATTCATGCGGGAGCTGGCGCATGCGCTGCAGGGCGGTGATCTGTCGGCGCTGCCGCCGCCCCTGCAATGCATCGATGTGTCCGAGTGGCAGCGCGCCTGCGGCGACAAGGGCCTGTGGGCACCGCAGCTTGAACACTGGCGGCGCGCACTGGCCGCCGCCCCCGCCGTGCTGGGACTGCAGCCCGAGCGCATGCCGCAGCGGCGCAGCTACCGCAATGCCCGGGCCGCGCTCTGCCTGCCGCCGGCGAGCATGCAGCGGGTGACGGCAGCGGCGCGGCAAGCGGGCACCACGCCCTTTGCGTTGCTGCTGGCCGTATGGGCTGCCACCCTGGCACGCTTTGGCGGTGATGCCGAAGTCATGGTTGCAACCCCCGTTTCCGCGCGCGAACGCGAGGGCATGGACAGCGCGGTCGGCTTCTTCAGCAACACCGTCGTCCTGCGCGTGGGCGTCAGCGGCAGTACCGGCCTGGATGTGCTTGCCCGCAACGTGCGCGACCAGCTGGCCGAGGCGCTGCGCCACCAGGATGTGCCCTTCGCCCAGGTGGTGGAGGCCTCGGGCGTGCCCCGCGCCGCGCAGCGCCCCGCGCTGGCACAGGCGATGTTCGTGCTCTCCCAGGGGCAGGACTGGGATCTGGTGTTCGACGGGCAGCGCGTCCCGCCCCGTATCCAGGCTGCACCGGTGTCGCGCTGCGACCTGTCGCTGGCCTTGCTGGCAGGGCAGGGCAAAGACGACCTCGTGCTCGGCGGTCATATCGAATATGCGGCCGATCTCTTCGGCCCCGCGCTGGCGGCGCGGCTGGCTTCGGCTTTTTCGGCCCTGCTGGAGGCCGCCTTGCAGCAGCCTGCCGCGCCGCTGGACGGCCATCCGCTGTGCGATGCGCATGAACAGGCCCTGCTGGACAGGCTGGCCTGCTCTGCGGCGCAGCCGCAGCGGTTGAACCCGCAGCACCAGGGTCCGCAGCGGCTCGATGCGTTGCTGCGCCGCGCCGCCGCGCAGCATCCCGGCCGGCCAGCCGTGGCCAGCATGGCGGGCGCACCGCAGGCGATGGACTATGGGCAGCTGTCGCGCCTGGCCTCGGCCTATGCACGCTGGTTGCGCAGCAAGGGACTGCAGGCGGGCGACTGCGTGGCGCTGGTCGCGCAGCGCTCGCCCGCGCTCATCGTGGCGCTGGCCGGGTTGTGGGAGGCGGGGGCCACCGTGGTTCCCGTGGACCCTGCCTATCCCGGCGCGCGCATCGCTGCCATGCTGGAAGATGCCTGCGCCACGGCCGTGGTGGCCGAGGCGCCCGTCGCGGGCTGCAGCCTGCCCCTGTGGCCCCTGCCCATGTCACTGTCCTTTCCCGTGGCAGGCGAGCCAGGCTCAGGCGTTGACTTGGTCGAAGGCCAGGACCAGGGTGCCCTTGGCGCCAGCGCCGCGCCGGCAGGCCATGGCGACGAAGCCCTGGCCTGCATCATCTTCACCTCGGGCTCCACGGGCCGACCCAAGGGCGTGCGCGTCACGCATGCCGCACTGTGCCGGCTGGCCGAGGCGGCGGGCACGGCCTTCGGCATCGGGCCCGGCAGCCGCGTGCTGCAGATGGCGGCCTTCGGCTTCGATGTGGCCATGTCCGATATCGCCTTCGCCCTGTCGGCCGGTGCCTGCCTGTGCCTGGCCTCGCGCGATCAACTCCTGCCTGGCGCCCCGCTGGTCGGCACGCTGCAGGCCATGGCCGTCACCCACCTGCAGATCCCCGCCTCGCTGCTGGTGGCCACGCCGGTGGCGGACCTGCCGTGCCTGCAGACCCTGGTCGTCGGCGGGGAACGCTGTCCCGATGCCGTGGCCGATGCATGGTCGCGCGGGCGCAGCCTTTTCGTGGCCTACGGCCCGACCGAGGCTACCGTGACAGCCACCGCCGCACGCCACCTGCCGGGCCAGTCGCCGGGCATAGGCCGCCCGCTGGGCGATGCGCGCCTGTACGTGGTGGACGACAAGGGGCGGCGGGTTCCCGTGGGGGTGGCCGGGGAGATCTGGATCGGCGGCCCGAATGTCAGTCCCGGCTATGTCGCCAGCGGCATGGGCGACGGACGTTTCGGCCCGGATCCTTTTGACGGCCCGGGAGGCGCACGCCTGTACCGCAGCGGTGACCGGGGCCGGTGGCGTGAAGACGGAACCCTGGAGTTCCTCGGGCGCATGGACCGCCAGATCAAGCTGCGCGGCTTTCGCATCGAGCCTGGCGAGATCGAGGCCGCCCTGCTGGAGCAGCCCGGCGTGGCCCAGGCCTTTGCCATGCCCTGGACCGATGCACATGGCCAGCAGCGCCTGGCCGCCTGGGTGGCCGGTGGCCAGGATCTGGACGCGGCAGCCTTGCGCGCGCGGCTGCGTGGCACGCTGGCCCCGCACATGGTGCCGGCCGTGGTGGTGCGCGTGGATGCGATGCCGCTGACTGCGCATGGAAAGATCGACAGCAGGGCGTTGCCGCAACCGCAGTTCGATGGCGGGGCGGACGGCGGCAGCCGGACTCCCTTGCCGGTGCCGGTGCCCGCGGCCACGCAGGCACGCGTGGCCGCGCTGTGGAGCGAGGTGCTCGGCCGTGCCGGCATCGATGCGGATGCCAACTTCTTCGACGTGGGTGGCCACTCGCTGCTGCTGGTGGCGCTGCACGACAGGCTGGGGTCGGACCTGGGTGTATCCGTGCCCATCAGCGAGCTGTTTCGCTTCACGACCATCCGCAGCCAGGCTGCGTATCTGGACGCGCTCCGGTCCCCGCACGATGGCGCAGCGCCGGTGGCCCAGCGGGTGCCGCAGCCTGCGGGCGAACAGGATGTAGCCGTCATCGGCATGGCCTGCCGCTATCCCGGTGCGCCTGATCTCGATGCCTATTGGCGCCTGCTGCTCGAAGGCCGCGAGGGCATCGACCACGGTGGCGCGCCAGACGCTCCGCTTCCGGGCTTCGTGGGCTCGGCCGGGCGCATCGGCGATGCGGACTGCTTTGATGCGGCCTTCTTCGGCGTGGGTCCGCGCGATGCCCTGACCTTCGACCCGCAGCACCGCGTGGCGCTGGAGTGCGCCTGGCACACGCTGGAGCATGCGGGCTACACGCCCGAAGCCCATGGCGGGCGAATCGGCGTCTTCCTGGGCGTGGGCACCAACACCTATCTGCGCGTGCTGTATCCGGGCGGCGAACTGCCGCCCGGCGCCGACACCTACCACGCGCTGTCATGCAATGACAAGGACTTTGCCGCCAGCCGCATCGCCTATCACCTGAACCTCAAGGGCCCGGCCATGGCCGTGCAGACGGCCTGCTCCTCGTCCCTGGTCGCGGTGGACATGGCCTGCCGTGCCATCCGCGAGGGCAGTGCCGAGATGGCCCTGGCCGGGGGCGTGTCCATCCAGTTCCCGCAGCGCGACGGCTACGTCCACCAGCCCGGCATGATCCTGTCGCCCGATGGACGCTGCCGCCCCTTCTCTGCCGACGCGGGCGGCACCGTGCCGGGAGGCGGCGTGGGCATGGTGCTGCTGAAATCGCTGTCCCGGGCCCTGGCCGATGGCGACAACGTGCTCGCCGTGGTGCGCGGCAGCGCCGTCAACAACGACGGCTCCGCCAAGGTCGGCTACACCGCGCCCGGCGCCGACGGGCAGGCCGGGGTGATTGCCGCCGCGCTGGCAGCGGCGCGCCTGGCTCCGGGCGACATCGACTACATCGAGGCCCATGGCACGGGCACGGCACTGGGCGACCCGGTGGAGATCGCGGCCCTGGGCCGTGTGTTCGGCAACACAGCCGGTGGCGCGGGCGCGCAGGACACGGCGGCCCGCAGCCGTCCCCTGGCGCTGGGCTCCGTCAAGAGCAACATCGGCCATGCCGATACGGCTGCAGGCATTGCAGGCTTCATCAAGGCCGTGCTGGCCGTGCACCATGGCGTGCTCCCGGCCAGCCTGCATTTTTCGGCCCCCAATCCGCATGCGGACTTTGCCTGCGTCCCCATCGAGGTGGTCTCCCGGCAGCGGCCGTGGACGCATGACGGCACGCGCCGCGCAGGCATCAGTGCCTTCGGCATCGGCGGCACGAATGCGCATGTGGTGATCGAGCAGGCGGCGGCGCACGCGCCCCATGCGTCCAGCACGGGCGCGCTGCCGCAGGCCTGGGTGCTGCCGCTGTCGGCGCGTACGCCGGCCGCGCTGCAGGCAGGCCTGCTGGCCCTGGCAGGGATGCTGGACAAGGCGCCAGAGACTTCGCTGGCCGACCTCTCGTTCACGCTGCACCAGGGCCGGGTCGCCTTTGCCTGGCGCGCGGCCGTGGTGGCGCACGGCACGGCCCAGGCGGCGGCGCTGCTGCGCCGTGCCGCGCCCTGTCAGGTGTCCCAGGTGTCTCAGGGCGACCGGCCTGCGCAGGCCTGGCTGTTTCCTGGCCAGGGCAGCCAGTATCCCGGCATGGGACGCGCGCTGTACGAGCAGGACGCCGACTACCGCAGCGTCTTCGATCGTTGTGCCGATGGGCTGGCTCCGCACCTGGGGCAGGATCTGCGCGGCATTCTGTATGGCCCGGTCGGCGTGGCCGTCGATGCCCAGGCACTGCGCCAGACCGAGCTGGCGCAGCCCGCGCTGTTCGCCGTGACCTATGCCATGGCCAGCGCCGCGCTGGCCCGCGGCCTGGAGCCGGCGGCCTTGCTGGGGCACAGCCTGGGCGAGTACGTGGCAGCCTGCCTGGCCGGGGTCTTCTCGCTGGACGACGCCCTGGCCCTGGTGGCCGCGCGCGGCCGCATGATGCAGGCGCTGCCGCACGGTGCCATGCTGGCCGCGCCGCTCACCCAGGCTCAGGCGCGCGAACTGCTGGCCAGCCCGGCCCATGCCGGCATCGACCTGGCCGCCATCAACGCGCCGCAGCAGTGCGTGTTCGCCGGGCCGGTGCCGGCCATAGACCGGCTGCAGGCGGCGCTGGCGGATGCGGGCCAGGCCGCCATGCGGCTGGACACCTCGCATGCCTTCCACTCCGCATCGATGGAGGGCATGCAGCGCGCGTTCACCGACTTGTTCGATGGCATGGTGCTGCACCCTCCGCAGCGACGCTTCCTGTCCAATCTCACGGGTACCTGGATCACGGACGCCGAGGCCACGGACCCGGCGTATTGGGCGTGCCACCTGCGTGCGCCAGTGCGCTTTGCCGACGGCCTGGAGACCCTGCGCTCCGAGGGCATCGGTGTGCTGGCCGAATTCGGCCCGGGCAGGGTGCTGGGCAAGCTCGCTGGCGCCAATGGATGGGCTGCAGATGCGCTGGCGCCCTCGGCGCTGCAGCGCAGCGAGGAGTCCGTCGCCGAGCCTGCGCTGGATGCGCTGCATGCGCGGCTGTGGTGCCTGGGCGCTGCCTCGCGTCCGGGGCGCCTGCCGCCCGCAGCCGGCCGACGCATTCCCCTGCCCGGATATGCCTTCGAACGCATCCGGCACTGGCCTGCCGAAGTGGCAGGCAAGCCGCATGCGCCAGCCGCCCCTTCGCTTTCCGCTGTTTCACCGGCCTCGCCTTTCCTGGGCGATGTCCGGGCCGCTCCGCCGAAGCTGCCCGACATGGCCGACTGGTTCCATGTGCCGGGCTGGCGCCGCGAGCCCGCTGCACAGGCCGCTGGCATTGCGTCACCCGCCGCAGCCTCGCTGCGCTGGATGGTGGTGGGCGTACACCTGCCGGCCGGCGCCGCGCTGGCGCAGGCCCTGAGCGTGGCCGGCCAGCAGGTGCTTGCCGTCAGCGCCGGCCAGGCGTTTGCCCAGGCGGCGCCCGGCCATTTCACGATCGGTGCTGGAGATCACCAGGATTTCCGGCGTCTTCTGGATGCCTTGCCGGAGCATGCACGGCCGCAGCGCATCGTGCACCTGGAGGCCACACGCGGCGGCGCGCCGGACGATCTGTTGCGGCGCGGCCTCTTCGGCGTCCTGGGGCTGGCACGCGCCCTGGGCAGCGCGGTGCCGCCCTGGCCGGTGCGGCTGGACATCGTGACCACTGGCGCAGCCGACGTGGACGGCGACGAGGCCCTGGCCGCGGGCGCTGCAACGCTGCTCGCCGCCGTCAAGGTGTTGCCGCTGGAGTATCCGAACCTCGATTGCCGCCTCATCGATGTCCGTGACATGGACGGCCCGGGCGCAGGCGAGGCGCTCCAGGCCCTGGCTGCCGAGCTGCTGCGCACCGATCCGCTGTCGCAGGCCCCGCAGCCCGTGGTCGCCCTCAGGCGCGGGCGGCGCTGGGTGCCGCAGTTCACGGCGCAGCGCCTGCCCGAGCCGCTGGCCGGCCAGGCGCGCTTCAGGCCTGCAGGCGTCTATGTGCTGACGGGTGGATTCGGCGGCATGGGCTCGGCGCTGGCGCGCGAGCTGGCCGGCAGCGGCGCGCATCTGGTGCTGCTGGGCCGGCATGTCGATGCATCCTTGGTCGCGCAGTTGCAATCGCGCGGCGCCCAGGTGCTGGCGCTGGCCTGCGATGTGTCCGACGCCAGAGCACTGGGCGATGCCCTGGCCCGGGCCCGCAGCCGGTTTGGCCGCGTGGACGGCGTGCTGCATGCGGCCGGGGTGGCGGACCAGGGCGGGGTGGTGCACAACCGCGACGACGCCAGCATCGCCACGGCCATGGCAGCCAAGGTCCAGGGCGCCCTGGCGCTGGATGCGGCCCTGGCCGGACACGAGCCCGACTTCGTTGTGCTGTTCTCCTCGCTGGGCACGGTGGTGCCGGGCAGCAAGTTCGGCCAGATCGGCTATGCCGCCGCCAACGAGTTCCTGGCGCTGTTCGCCGCCGAGCGCACGGCACGCCGTGGCGGCTTCACGCAGGCCATCGACTGGGACGACTGGACCGAAGTGGGCATGACCGTCATGGCCCGCCAGCGCTGGGGCCTGCCCGCGCTGGCCGCCAGCGAGGGACTGACGCCCGCCGAAGGCGTGGCCGTGCTGCGGCGTGCCCTGGCCTCGCCCCATCCCCGCGTATCGGTTTGCGTGCGCGACCTGCCCTCCCTGCTGCGCCTGGCCGGAAGCGTCTGGACGGACGCGGCTGCAGCGCCCGCAGGCCTGCCCGCCAGCGGCGAGCCGGCACTGGTCCCTGAGCAGGGCGGCGAAGGCCCGGACACGCGGCAACGGCTGGCCGCAGTCTGGCGCGAGGTTCTGGGCGTGGCCGAGATCGGTGCGCAATCCCACTTCTTCGAACTGGGCGGCCATTCCCTCATTGCCATGCGCGTGCTGGCCTATGTGCGTGAGCATTTCGGCGTGGAGCTGGGCATCGCGGCGGTGTTCGAGCATCCGGTGCTCGGCGACTTGGCGGACTTTGTTGACGCGTGCCGGCCCGTGGGCGGCACCGTGGAGGAATTCACCTTATGAAGAGTGCGAGCGACAGGGCAAGCGATCTGCTGGCCCGCCTGGCGCAGCTGGGCGTGACCGTGCAAGGCGAGGGCGGCGATCTGAAAGTGCGCGGCCCGGCAGGTGCCATTGGCGGGCAGATGCGCGATGAGCTGCGCGCGCTCAAGCCGCAGCTGCTGGCCCTGCTGTCACGCAGCGCGCCCGCGCCGGTGGCCGCAGGAGCTGCTGCAGAGGTGGACCCCGACCGCGTGCCGCTGTCCTTCAACCAGCGCCGGCTCTGGTTCCTGGACCGGCTGGAGGGCGGTGGCAGCGCCTTCATCATGGCCGCCTGTTTCGAGCTCGAAGGCCCTTTGGACCTTGAGGCCCTGCAGCAGGCGCTGACGGTGCTGGTGGAGCGCCACGAGCTGCTGCGCAGCGTCATCGTGGACGAGGCCGCCGAGCCTGTGCTGCGCATCGGCGCTGCCACGGCCGTGCGCCTTCAGCCAGAGTCCGTGGACGATGCCTCACCCCAGGGCCTGGCCGAGCTGATGGCGCAGCAGGCGCGCCAGCCCTTCGATCTGACGCAGGCGCCCCCCTTGCGGCTGCGCCTGTTTGCACTGGAGCCGCAGCGCCACGTGCTGGCCCTGTCGCTGCACCACATTGCCGGGGATTTCTGGTCCATGGGGCTGCTGCTGGCCGAACTCGGCCAGCTGTATGGCGCGGCCTGCCAGGGCCTGCCGTCGCCGCTGCAACCGCTGCCCCTGCGCTACCCCGACTACTCTGCCTGGCAGCGCGCCACGCTGGACGAGGCGCGGCTGGCACCGCAACTGGCCTTCTGGCAGGCGCAACTGCAGGGCGCACCCACCCAGCTGGCGATGCCGCTGGACAGGCCCCGGCCCGCAGAGCGCGGCGCCAGTGGCGCCCACCATCACTTTCGCATCTCGCCGGAGGGCACCCAGGCGCTGCAGGAGGCGTCAGCACGCGCAGGCGTCACGCCCTTCATGGCGCTGCTGGCCGCCTATGCCGCCGTGCTGGGGCGCTGGACCGGCCAGGACGAGGTCGTCATCGGCTGCCCGGTGGCCCACCGGGACACGCCGCAGACGCAGGGACTGGTCGGTTTCTTCATCGACACCCTGCCGCTGCGCATCGACCTGCGCGACGACCCCCAACCGGCCGAGCTGCTGCAGCGCGTTCGCCGCACATGCCTGCAGGCATTCGAGCACCAGGACCTGCCGTTCGAGCGCATCGTGCAGGCCGTGCGGCCCGAGCGGGCGCTCAACCGCGCGCCCCTGTTCCAGACCATGTTCGTGCAGCAGACCGCTGGTGCAGCCGTGCTGGCGATGCAGGGGCTGGCCGTGCGGCCGCTGCCCGTGCCAGCGGCGGCGCCGGAGCTGGACCTGAACCTGTCGGCGCGTCTGGACGGCGAAGCCTTCGCCTGCGACATGGAGTACGACGCCGACCTGTTCGACCCGGCCACCGTGGCTGCGCTGTGCGCGCAGTTTGCGCATGTGGCGGGGCAGTGGGCGTGCGGCCTTGCACTGTCCCGGCTGGCACTGGCCCCGCAGGCCTGCGCCGTGGCTCCCGCACCAGCCATGGCCGAGGGCGCTGCGCCGGCATCCGTACCCGCGCTGATAGCCCGCGCTGCCGATCGCTGGCCGCAGCGCATGGCCGTGCAGGCGGATGGCGCGGCACTTTCGCTGCGCGAGCTTGTGTGCCAGGCCGACGCACTGGCCGGGCGACTGCGCGGCGCGGGTGCCAGGCCCGGCGACCTGATCGGCCTGGGCCTGGGCAACTGCCTGGCTCTGCCGGTGGCCATGCTGGCGGCCTGGCGCTGTGGTTGTGCCTATGCCGTACTCAGCCTGGCGAGGCCGCTGGCACAGCGCGCGACCATGATGGAGGCGGCCGGCGTGCGCCTGGTCATTACCGCGTCTGCGGCGGAGCAGTGGCCTTCGCATACGGTGCTGGTGGCGCCGGACCTGGCGCCGGACCTGGTGGCAGAGCCTGCCGGCAGCGCCGCGCAGCAGTCCTGGCTCGCAGACCCCGCGCAACGGGCCTATGTCTGCTTCACCTCGGGATCGACCGGCGCCCCGAAGGGCGTGGTCGTGAGCCATGCCAACCTGGCCCACCATGCGGCAGCGGTGGCGCGTGAGTTCGGCCTGTGCGAGACCGATCGCGTGCTGCAGTTCGCGGCACCCGATTTCGATGTGGCTGCCGAGGAGATCTTCCCCACGCTGGCCTCCGGTGCCTGCGTGGTGCTGCGGGCACAGAACAGTCTTGACAGCCTGGAGGCTTTCCATGCCCAGGTGGCAGGCGCGCGGCTGACCGTGCTCAATCTGCCGTCCGCGTTCTGGCACGAGTGGGTGGGCATGCTGCATGCATCGGGCACGGCTGTTCCGCCCGACCTGCGGTTGGTGGTCACGGGCAGCGACCGCGTTTTCGTGCGCAGCTTGCGCCAGTGGCAGGCGCTGTGCCGCCATCCTGTGGCCCTGCTCAGCGGCTATGGCCCGACGGAGGCCACCATTTCGGCCGCGTTCTTCGACCCCGCGCACGACGTGCTGCCTCTGGCGGCCGAGATCCTGCCTCTGGGCCATGCGCTGCAGGGCGTGCAACTGGCCGTGGTGGACAGCGCCGGGCAGGCCTTGCCTGCCGGGGCCATCGGCGAAATCGTCATCGGCGGCGGTGGTGTGGCGCAGGGGTATCTGCAACAGGACGAGGCCACACAGGCCGCGTTTCGCGCCTGCGCCGCACTGGGCGGGGCGCGCGCCTATTGGAGCGGCGACCTGGCGAGGCGGCGTGCCGACGGTGCGCTGGAGTTCCTGGGCCGGCGCGATACGCAGGTGAAGATCCGGGGATTTCGCATCGAGCCCGCCGAGGTGGAGGCCGCCCTCATGGCCCATCCCTGCGTGCGCGAGGCTGCCGTGGTGCTGGCGCACGATGGCGCAGGCCAGCCGGTGTTGCTCGCGGTGGTTGCGGGACAGGCCGATGCGGCGGCGCTGCGCAGCTGGCTGTCCGAGCGGCTTGCGCCCTACATGGTGCCTGCCGTGTGCCGCGTGCTGGAGAGCCTGCCCCATACGGCATCGGGCAAGATCGACCGGCGCGCGCTGGCGGGGCTGGCCCTCCAGTCGCCGCCGCAGCTGCCTGTGGCGGACGGCACGGCCCAGCCTTGCAGCCCGCTGGAGGCCACCCTGGCCAGGCTCTTTGCCGAGGTGATGAACCTTGCGCAGGTGGGCGTCACCGACAACGTCTTCGACCTGGGTGTGGACTCCATCCGCTGCCTGCAGATCGTCTCGCGTGCGCGCCGCCAGGGCCTGGACCTGGTGGTGCGCGACATCTTCCGCACCCAGACCGTGCGTGCCCTGGCCGGAGAGATCGCCCTGCGGTCGCGGGCCGCGCCGACGGTACCGGTGGCGGAGGCCGGGGCACCGTTGTCACCGACCCCCATCCAGGCCTGGTTCCTGGAGCATGCAGGGTCAGGGGCCGCTCACTACAACCAGGCGGCCGTGCTGCGCGTGCCCCCGCAGTTGCCGGCCGAAACGCTGGAGCGGGCGCTGGCGGGCGTGGTGGCATGCCACGAGATGCTGCGCCTGCGGGTGGACGCGCAAGGCGTGCTGGATATTGCCCCCATGGCGCCCGGGCCTGTGCTGGACGTGGTCTGCCTGGAGGGCCTTGCACCGGCAGAGGCACAGCAGCGCCGGGCCGAAGCCTTTGCCGCGGCCCAGCGCGCCATAGACCCGGCGTCCGGCCGCATGGTGCGTGGCGTGCTGCTGCCCGGCTCGGGCCGGCTGATGCTGGCCATTCACCACCTGGCGGTGGATGCCTACTCGTGGTCGGTACTGCTGGAAGACCTGGCCCTGGCTTGCGCACAGGTGTCGCGCGGCGAGCCCGTGCGACTGCCCGCGCCCACCAGCTCCTATGCGCGCTGGTCGCACCGGCTTGGCGAACTGGCCGCCGGGCCCGAGGCGGCTGCGCAGGCGCAGGCGTTGCAACAGGCGTTCAGCCAGGTGGGCGCGACCGTGTTGCCTCCCCAGACGCCAGCCGGTTGCGTGGGCCAGGCCCAGACCCTGGCCTTCGAACTGGACGAGGAGACGACGCAGGCCCTGGTCCACGAGGTGCCGCGTGCCTTTGCCGCCCGCGTGGACGAGGCTTTGCTCGCCGCCCTGGTTGTGGCAGGCGTGCGGCTGGGGGTGCATGGCCCCTGGCGTGTGGATCTGGAGCGCAACGGACGCGCCGACCTCTTCGAGGAGCTGGACCTGTCTCGCACCGTCGGTTGGTTCACGGCGCTGCAGCGTGTGGGCATCGAGCCAGCTCACGGCGCCGCCGATGCCGTGGCGGTGGTGGCGCAGGTTGCCGCTCAGGTGCGCGGCGCCGCATGGCAGGGACTGGCGCTGGGGCTGCTGCGCTACCGCTCGCCCGACGGCGCCGTGCGCGCCGGCCTGGCCGCGCTGCCTGAACCGGAACTGCTGCTGAACTACCTGGGCCGCATGGACGGCGCCCCTGCCGGAGACGAGATCATCGCTCCGGTGGATGAGGCGGCGGGACCTGCGCAGGCCCCCGGACTGGCGCGCAGCCATGTGATCGAGCTCAATGCGGGGCTCTGGAATAGCCGGCTGCGCGGGGAACTGAGCTTTCCGGCAGGGGAGCCCAACCGCGAGCGCATCGCCCAATGGCTGGACGAGGTGAAGGCCGTGCTGGCCGAGATCGCCGGCGCCGCGCGCGAGGGCCGTGGAGCATGTGCTGCCCCGGCCGGGCAGGTGCCGCAGGCCGTTCCCCGCAGCCGTGCTCCGGTGGCCGTGCTGGCGCTCACGCCCCTGCAGCATGGCCTGCTCTACCACAGTCTGCGTGCACCCGATGACCAGGTCTACTTCGATCAACTGACACTGACCCTGCAGGGTCCGCTGGACCCGGCAGCGCTGCGCCGTGCCTGGGAAGCTGTGGTGGCACGCCACGGCGTGCTGCGTACCAGCTTCCACTGGGACGATGGCGAGGCCATGCAGCATGTGCATGCCCACGTGGAGCTGCCCTGGCAGCACGACGACTGGCGCACCATGGATACGGCCGCGCAGCATGCCGCCCTGTCGGCACTGCTGGCGCAGGACCGGGCCCGGGGCTTCGACCTGCGCCACGCGCCCCTGATGCGCCTGCATCTGCTGCACACGGCAGAAGACCGCCATGAGCTGTTGTGGAGCGCCCACCACCTGCTGCTGGACGGGTGGTCGGTCTCGGTGGTGATGGACGAGGTCTTCCGCCTGTACGGCCAGGCCCTGGGCGATGGCACGCCAGCGCTGCCGCGCGCGCCCGATTTCGCCGACTGCGTGCGCTGGCACCAGCGGCGCGACGTGCAGGCCGACCAGGCCTTCTGGCGCCAGGCGTTGCAGGGCCTGCACGAGCCCACCTCACTGGCCTTTCTGCGCCAGGCCGGGGAGCCTGTCGAGCCTGAGGCTCCGGACCCGATCGAATTCCTGCTGCCGCCTGCCACCAGCAGCGCCCTGGCCGCGCTGGCCCGCGCCGCGCGTGCCACGCCCGGCATCGTGCTGCAGGCCGCCTGGGCACTGCTGCTGTCGTGCCACAGCGGCAGCCGCGACCTGGTGTTCGGTGTGACCGTGTCGGGGCGCTCTCCCGACATCGCTGACGTGGAGCAAATGGTCGGCATGCTGATTGCCACGGTGCCGGCGCGTGTGCATGTGGCTGCCGGCATGCCGCTGCTCTCGTGGCTGTCCGCGCTGCAGCAGGACCACCTGGAGCGCGAGCAGCATGCGGCCGCATCGCTGGCGGAAATCCGCCAGGCTTCGGAACTGGAGCCAGGCTGCGATCTGTTCCAGTCCCTGGTTCTGGTGCAGAACTATCCTGCGCCCGATGCGCTGCAGGCCGGTGGTCTGCGCCTGGCCGCAGTCGCCAGCCATGAGCGCACGAACTTCCTGCTCACCCTGGCCTGCATGCAAGGCGCGGATGGATGGCGCCTGGCACTGCACCGCGACCGCGAGCAGGTGCCGGCTGCGGCAGCGCGCCGCCTGCTGTCGCACCTCGATGCACTGCTTGCCGCCATGGCGGCGCAGCCCGGTCAGGCACTGGGCTCGCTGCTGCAGCTCGCGCCCGAGCAGGCGCGCGATGCCCTGGAGGCCGGCACCGGCCCTGTCGAGACCATGGACGAGCGCTTTCTGGTGGACTGGATCGACCACTGGGCGCAGCACACGCCCGGCGCCACGGCCCTGGAAGGGCCGCACGGTCGCATGGACTATGCGCAACTGGCGATGTTGTCGCGCCAGGCGGCCTGCTCGCTGTCTGCCCTGGGCGCAGGGCAAGAAACCCGTGTGGCCCTGTGCCTGGGCCGCTCGCCCGTCTGCCTGGCGGCAATTGCCGCAATCCTGCGCGCGGGCGCAGCCTTTGTGCCCATCGACCCTGCGCTGCCGGCGCAGCGCCAGCGCTTCATGCTGGAGGACAGCGGCGCAGTGCTGGTGCTGGCCGATGCCGCGCTGCCCGTGGCGCAGGAACTGGGTTTGCGCTGCCTCACGCCGGAGCAGTTGTTCGGCACCATGTCGCCAGACGAGGCTGCCGAGGCCACTGTGCTTGCCCAACCGCAGGCCTCGTCCTCGGCCTATGTGATCTATACGTCCGGCTCCACGGGCACGCCCAAGGGCGTGGTCAATACGCGGGCGGGCATGCGCGCCCTGGCCCATGCCCAGCAGCGCGTGTTCGCGCTGGATGGAAGCGATCGCGTGCTGCAGTTCGCCTCGCTGTCCTTTGACGCCTCCATCTGGGAGATGACCATGGCCTGGCGCCATGGGGCGGCGCTGCTGGTGCCTGCCCCGGACATGGCAAGGGCCGGGCCACAGCTGCAGGCCTTTGTGCGGCGCCATGGCATCACCGCCGCAACGCTGCCGCCCACGGTGCTTTCCACCCTGGATGCGGCCTCGCTTGATGCGCTGCGCCTGCTGGTGGTGGCCGGCGAGGCCTGTGCACCGGAGTTGGCGCTGCGGTGGTCGGTGGGCCGGCGCTTTTTCAATGCCTATGGACCGACCGAAGCTTCGGTGGCTGTCAGCGTGCAGGAGGGCGTGCAACGCGCCGACCGGCTGCCCATTGGACGGCCGCTGCCGAACATGCAGCTGCATGTGCTGGACGAGGACATGCGCCTGCTGCCCCCGGGGGCGCCGGGGGAGCTGTACATCGGCGGTGCAGGGCTGGCGCGGGGCTACCTGGGGCGTCCCGGGCTGACGGCGGCCAGCTTTGTGCAGGATCCGTTCGGCGACCCCGGCGAGCGGCTGTACCGCACGGGCGACCGGGGCTGGCGCCTGGCCGATGGGCGCGTGCACTTTGCAGGCCGCAACGACCACCAGGTCAAGCTGCGCGGCCTGCGCATCGAGCTGGGCGAAATCGAGGCTGCGCTGGCCACCCACCCGGGCGTGGAGGCCGCAGCGGTGCTGGTCATTGCGCACGGCGAGGCCGATCACCGGCTGACGGCCTTCGTGGGGGCCGCGCACCCCGTCGGCGCCGAGGCGTTGCGCGCGTACCTGGCGGCCCGCCTGCCTGCGCACATGGTTCCCGCCTATTTCGTGGAGCTGAACCAGCTCCCGCTCACCCACAGCGGCAAGATCGACCGCCAGGCACTGGGCCGGCAACTGGCGGCGCAGCCGGCACGGCCGTCTTCGCCAGCGCCTGCCGCCGACGCCGCTGCAGGCGACGCCTGCGCGCGGCTGGCGGCGGTCTGGGCCCAGGTGCTGGGCGTTGCCGAGGTGGGGCCGCACCAGAGCTTTTTCGAGCTGGGCGGGGACTCCATTCTTGCCATCCAGGTGGTTGCGCGGGCCAACCGGCAGGGGCTGGCCATCACGCTGGCGCAGCTGATGGACCCGGCCTCGCAGACGGTGGCTGCTCTCGTGGCGCTGCTGGGTCAGGACGGAGGGCCGGTGGCGCAGCCCTGCGCCACCGAGGACGTTGCAGGCGATGGCCGCGTGCCGCTCATGCCCATCCAGCGCTGGTTCCTGGCGCTGGAGGCTCCGCAGCGCCAGCACTACAACCAGAGTTTCCTGTTGACCGTGCCTGCCGACCTCGCGCCCGAGCGGCTGCAGGCCGCGCTGGCGCTGCTGCTGCAGCGCCATGATGCGCTGCGCCTGCGCTATCGCCGCGAGGACGGCGGCTGGGTGCAGACGCTGGCCGATGGCCTTGTGCCGCCTGCGGTCCCGCTGCTGCAGGTGGTGGCATCGCCGCCTGGCGAAACGCCGGCCGCATGGCGCGAGCGGCTGCAGGCCGCCGCCGTGGCCAACCAGGAGCGGCTGGACCTGCAGGCGGGCCCGCTGATGCACGCGGCTCTGTACCTTCCCCCGGGCCAGGAGGAGGCGCCAACTCATGCACAGGCACAGGCACGCCTGCATCTGGTCGTGCACCACCTGGCCATCGACGCCGTATCCTGGCGCGTGCTGCTGGACGATCTGGCCGAGGCCTGCCGCCTTGGCCGCATTGCCAGGCCGCCTGGCGCGTCCTTCAGCCATTGGGCGGCAGCCGTGTCGCGCCATGCTGCATCGCAGTCGGCGCGTGCCGAGCTGCCGTACTGGCTGGCCCAGTCTGGCGACGCCTGCCTGCCGCTGGCGCGTGGCGCCGGGGCAGCCTCCACGGTGGGCGAAGCCGTCACCCTCGGCGTGCAGTTGTCCGTGGACGAGACTGGCGCCTTGCTGCGCGAGGCGCCACGAGTCCATGGTGCCTCCATGCAGGAGCTGCTGCTGGCGGCGCTGGCCTCGGCCCTGGCCGGTCGCGTCCAGGGCCGCTGCATCGGTGTGGCGCTGGAGTCGCATGGCCGCGATGTGGTGCTTGAAGGCCTGGAGGTGGGCTCCACCGTGGGGTGGTTCACGGCGCTGGCACCCCTGGCACTGCCGCTGCCTCGATCGTTGCCCGATGCCCCGCCTGCGGACGGCGCTGCGGGCCCGTCCGCGCTGTCTGCTCTTGCGGTCGTGCGTGAGGCGCTGCGCGCCATGCCTCGGCGCGGCTTCGGCTACGGCGTGCTCAGCCAGCTTTCGCCCGAGCCGGCCGTGCGCCAGGCCCTGGCCGCGCAGGCCCCGCCCGGCATCGCCTTCAACTACCTGGGGCAATGGGATACGGCCTGGCCCGAAGGCGAGGGCCTGCGCCCGGCGCCGGAGCGCGACGGCCCGGGCTTCGCGGCGAGCACGCCGCGTGCCTTCCCGCTGGAAGTCAATGCCATGGTGGCGGACGGGCGGCTGGCGCTGGATCTCACCTACGATCCCCGGGACCTGGAGGAAGGCTGGATTGCGGCGCTGGCCGCCGACATGCAGGCCTGGCTGGTGCACGCGGCGGCCAGTGCGCGGCAAGCCGGTTCTGTACAGGCAGGCGGCGCACAGGCCAGCCCGTCCTTGCGCGCGCCAGCCTTGCCCTCGCATGGCCTGGGGCCGCAGCAGGGCGCCATGCTGGCCCACGCCCTGGCCTGCCCGGGATCGTCCGCCTATGTGGTGCAACTGGGGGCCAGCCTGCCTGCGACGCTGGACGTGCCCGCTTTCATGGCTGCCTGGAACGCCGCCGTGGCTCGCCATGCGGCGCTGCGCGCCTGTTTCTCTGTGGACGCAGCAGACGGGTCGGGGCGCCAGCATGTGGACGACAGCCTCACCGCCGCGCCCTGGCGCACCGAGGACTGGTCTGCCTGGGCACCCGCCGATGCACAGGTCGCATACGATGCGCTGCTCGAGATCGAGCAGGCGCGCGGCTTCGATCTTGCCAGCGCCCCGCTGATGCGCTTTGCGCTCGCCCGCATGCCGGACGGCGGCTGGCGCTTTTGCTGGACCTACCATCACCTGCTGGTCGATGGCTGGTCGATGCCGATTTTGATGGCCGATGTGCAGGCCGTTTATGCGGGCCGCTTGCCCGGCGCGGCGGCGCCCGACACTCCAGCGCCCGACGTGCGGCGCTTCCTCGACTGGCTGGATGCGCAGGATGCGCGCAGCGCGCAGGCCTTCTGGAAGAATGAACTGGCGGGCCTGGCGCCCTCGCGCTGGCCTGCTGCCGAGGCAGCCGTGGCCAGCGGACGTTCCCGTCAGGTGCACCGGGTGCTGGCAGCAGGGACGGGCGCCAGCGTGGCTGCCTTTGCCCGCCGCCACCGCCTGTCGGTGCCCAGCGTGGCCCTGCTGGCGTGGGCGCTGGTGCTGGCGCGGCACATGGGGCGCGACGACCTGGCCTTTGGCGTCACCTCGGCCCTGCGTCCCGCCGAACTCGAGGGTGCCGAGGCCATGGTGGGCGCCATGCTGGCCACACCGCCGTTGCGCGTGAGGCTGGACCGGGCGCAGGGCTTTGCCGCCGCCTGCCAGCAGTTGCAGCGCTGGCGCATGCAGGCGTCCGGTCATGCCTGGCTGGCGCCACGGGCTATCGCATCGGCCGCCGGGCTGGCCGCTGCCGATGACCTGTTCGGCACGGCGCTGCGCATCCAGAACTACCCGCTGGGCGAGTTGGGCAACGACAGCGCCGCCCTGACTTTTCACGATGTGGACATCCGTGACGCCTGGCACCACCCGTTCAACCTGGAAGTCATGCCCGGCGACGATTTTCGCCTGCTGGCGGTGCACGACGCGCTCAAGGTTGCTCCCGCCGTGGCCGACGCCCTGCTGGAGTCCATGGCGCGCCTGCTGGAGACGCTGGACCAGGACCGGCCGCTGACCTATTGGCTTGAGGAGACACATGGCTGACGCAACACCGCTTTATCTGCGCGAGGACGTGGTGGCCGTGCCACGGTTCGCGGGCTGGTATGCCTGGTCCTTTCTGATTTCGCCCGCCACGGCGGCCCTGTACCTGGCCAACCGCTACGTGCGCATCATGGAGTCCTATCTGGAGGCGCCCGAGCTCCATGCCCAGGCCGTGGCCAATGCCGCCATGCGCGGCGGCCCCTTCATGGACTGGCCGGCCGAGCGCCGCGGGGACATCCAGGCCCTGCTGGACGAGACGCGCCAGCGCCATGCCGCGCTGTTGTCGTTTGCTGCCGACCTGGGGCAGTGCTGGGAGTTGCTCAAGACCCAGGCCGACGGGCATTCGATGGCGCAGCTGTATCCGCGCCTTCCCGATTCGGTGCGCGGCTATGCGGAGCTCGTGTACTCGCTGACCGGCGCACCGGACCTGCGCCTGATCGAGGCGCTGCTCTACCGCAGCCCGCTGTATGACACCTCGGCTCAGAGCACGCTGGTGATGCGCGGCGGCGATGTGCGGCCCTTTGCCCTGGGCACGCCGCAGCTCGAACGTGACGGGGCGGTCGCCCTGCAGATTCCGTATGCCAGCCCCGCCAACGACATGCTGGCAGCGCTGCGGCACGCACCGCGCCCCTTCGACGCCATCGCCGAGTCGCTCGGGCTGGAGGGCGCGCGGGCCGACCGCTTCCACGCTTTGCTGACCGGCACGCCACCGGCCCGGCGCGGTGGGGACCTGGCGGACACGGCGCCGGTGGGCAGCGCGCGCTGGCGGTATTTCGGCCATGCCTGCGTGCTGGTCGAGACGCCAGGTGGGCGCAGCGTGCTGATCGATCCCCTGGTGCCTGCCGGTGGCAGCGCGGGCCAGACACCGCGCTTCACGCTGGCCGACCTGCCGCAGCGCATCGACTGCGTGGCGCTGACGCACAACCACCAGGATCATGTGCAGCTGGAGACCTTGCTGGCCCTGCGCTCGCGCATCGGTCGGGTTCTGGTGCCAGCCGGTGGGGGAGGCAGTCTTGCCGACCCCTCGCTCAAGCTCGCACTGCAGGCGGCGGGCTTTGCCGATGTGCAGGAAATCGGCCCGCTGGAGGTCTTCAGCGAGGGCGACCTGACGGTCACCGCCCTGCCTTTCCTGGGCGAGCATGCGGATCTGGACATTCGCACCAAGGCCGCCTGGCTGGTGGATGCCGCCGGCAGCCGCCTGCTGTTCGCGGCGGACTCCAACAATCTGGAGCCTCGCCTGTACGAACACCTGCGCCCCGTGGTGGGTTCGCTGCAGGCCCTGTTCATCGGCATGGAGTGCGAGGGCGCGCCCCTGAGCTGGCTGTACGGTCCGCTGCTGCCGACACCGCTGGACCGCGCACGCGACCAGTCGCGCCGGCTCGACGGCTCGGACTACCGCCGCGCCATGGGCCTGCTGCGCATGCTGCAGTGCGAACAGGTCTTCGTCTATGCACTGGGGCTGGAGCCGTGGCTGTCGTTCATCACCAGCATCGAGTTCGACCCGGAGTCGGCCGCCATGCGCTCCGTGCGCTCCCTGCTGGCCGCCTGCGAGGATCTGGGCATCCCGGCCGAGCGCCTCTACGGAAAAGCCGAAGGCTGAGGCCCCGAATGCACCCCGTTCGCAGTCCCCTGACCCCCTCCTGCGCCCGCGGCCAGGGCGCGGCGCGCAGGGTTGACTGTTACCTGTGTTTCACGAATGATTCCGGTGTCGGTGACACTTTGGAACATTTGTGTTCCGCCGTGGCACTGGGCGAACTCCGCTTCCTGTGCCGCCTTCCCGGCGCCGTGCGCCGGGCCACTTGTTCCCCAACTGGAGATTTCCCATGAGCGTGGAAAAAGCCGAAAGTACCGTGAGCCCTGCCACCGACACGGCCATTGCCGATGCTGCCGTGGCCTCTGCTGAAACAGCCGATGCGCCCCTGACCCCGCAGGAGCGGCAAAACGAGGCCCTGCACACCATCAAGAACCACGTGATCACGGCCATGGGCATCGGCATCCTGCCGGTTCCGGGCCTGGACCTGATCGCCCTCACCGGCGTGCAGCTGAGCCTGCTGCGCAAGGTGGGCCGCCTGTACGGCCATTCGCTGTCGGACGAGACCGGCAAGAAGCTGCTGGGCGCGTTGCTGGGGGGCTACCTGCCGCTGGTGGTGACGGCACCGCTGGCCAGCCTGCTGAAGTTCATCCCGGGCGTGGGCATCGCCGCCGGCGTGCTGGCCCAGTCCACTTTGGCGGGCGCGACCACCTACGCGGTCGGCAAGCTGTTCATGCAGCATTTCGAGACGGGCGGCACCTTCCTGGATGTCAAGGTCTCGGACATGAGCAGCAAGCTCAAGCAACAGGTGGAAGAGGGCAAGGCCTTCGTCCAGAAGAACGTCGGCGGCGGCAAGGCCGGCGCGTCCTGAGCAGGCACTGCCCGGTTGCGATGACACCGATGCAGCCCTCCCGCTGCCCCTGGCTGGCCTTCGGTGCAGGTGCGGCGGATGCAGGCGTGCGCCTGCTGTGCCTGCCCTTCGCCGGTGGCGGGGCCTCGGCCTATCTGGGCTGGCGCCGCCATCTGCCAGGCGTGGCCGTGGCGCCGCTGCAGTACCCGGGCCACGAAACGCGGCTGTCGGAAAGGCCGCTGGTCAGCCTGGACGCCATGCTGGCCGGCCTTGCCGATGCCGTGGCACCCTGGCTGGACCGTCCTTACGCGCTCTTTGGCTGCAGCCTGGGCGCGCGCCTTGCGTTTGCCCTGGTCCGGCAACTTGCCGAACGCGGCCTGCCGCCACCGTGCGGGCTGCTGGTGGCCGCCAGCGCGCCCCCCGGTCGCCCGGCAGTGGCCGATACGGCTGGCCTGGATGATGGCGCCTTCCAGCGGCTGGTCCGCTCCTATGGCGGCATCCCGCCCGAGCTGGATGCCGACCCCGGTTTCTGGACCATGGCGCTGCCCGTGCTGCGGGCTGACTTCGCGCTGGCGGCCCAGCCGCTGCCGGGGCCGGGGCCGGGGCCGGGGCCGGGGCATCCCCTGGATTGCCCCGTGGTGGCCTATGCGGGACGGGACGATACGCTCGCCACACCCCTGGCGATGGCCGGATGGTCCGCCATGACCACGGGTGGCTCGCGGCTGCATTGCTTCGATGGCGGGCATTTCTTCCTCCAGTCGGCTCCCGACTTCCTGGACACTCTGTCCGCCGACATCGACCGCCTGCGCCTGGGCGCAGCGGCCTGCCTGGTGCCTGCATGAACGATTTCCCGATGATGACGAGCGGCGCCCTGCGTGCCGCGCTGCTGTGGACGCTGATGGCGGGCGGCCTGGCCGCCACCGCGACGGGCGCCAGGGCCCAGGACGTGGGGCACCGGCTGGGCAGCAACAACCATGTGATCGAAGAGCCGCTGCAGGAACTGGTCAAGAGGCGCCGGCCCAAGGGGCAGATCTATGTATCCATTCCCCAGGCCCTGGTGATCCTGGCCAACGACGGCATGAACCGCCGCTCCGTGTGCTCGCCCCAGATCCAGGTGAACAACTCCTCCAACCAGACCATGGAGGAACTGGTGGCCGGCATCCGCTACCGCAAGCAGGGCAACGACAAGTCGGCCGGCAGCACGATCGCCCGCTTCTATGTCCTCAAGGTCGGCAAGCAGGACCTGACCCATCTGTCCAATGCCATCGATGTGGGCAGCTGCGACAACCTGACCGGAGAGCTCGAAGTCATCGAGTGCACGTACTCCAACGGCGCCGACTGCTCCGCCGACGTGCGTGCGCTGGCCTACGGCGCCATTCCCCTGAAGATCATCGACAAGAAATAGGAGCCCGGGCATGTCGAACGCCTTTCTCATCTATCTGATTTTGTGCCTGATCGTTTCCTTCATCGGCCGGCGCACCCGCCTGGGCTGGATGCGTACCCTGGTCGTGGCTTTCATGCTGACGCCGCTGGTGGCATTCATCTACCTTCTGCTGTTCGCCTCGCTGCAGGCCGAAGACCGCCTGGGTGGCCGCTGACGCATGCGCCTGACGGAACTCCTGATCCGCGATGCGCGGACCCCGCTGCAGCGCCTGGGCTTTGTCGCTTTCCTCGCCGGTGCATCCAGCACGGTGATCCTGGCCGTGGTCAACTCGGTGGCCACGGACAGCCAGCTGCGTTCGGGCGGCAACGCCCAGTACGTGGCGCTGTACGGATTGGCGCTGCTGGTCTACATCTTCAGCCAGCGCTATGTTCTCAACACCACCACCGACGAGGTCGAGCGCATCGTTGACGAATGGCGCCGCCGCCTGATCCGCAAGCTGGCCGCCAGCCGCCTGGTGGGGGTGGAGAAGATCGGCCATGGCGCCATCTTCACGGCCATCAATGCCGATACGCAGACCGTCTCGCACACTGCCGGCAGCCTGATCCTGGGCGTGCAGGCCGTGATGATGATCCTGTGCACGGCGGTCTACATCGCCACGCTGTCCCTGCCTGCGCTCGGGCTGGTGGTGGTGGTCCTGCTGCTGGCCGCGCGCGTGTATGCCCGCCGTGGCCAGCGTGCCAGTCAGGATCTGCGCCGCGCGCATGAGGAAATCGGCGCCCTGCACGAGATGGTCGAGGCGCTGCTGGGCGGCTTCAAGGAAATCAAGCTGTCCAGCCGCCGCGCCGCGGAACTGCTGGACGATGCGGTGCGCGTGTCCTCGCGCACGGCCCACTACCGTTCGCTGGCACAGCGCACGCTGGGCATGAATTTCGTGTTCTCCCAGGCGGCGATCTTCGTGCTGCTGGGCTCGCTGGTCTTCATCCTGCCGGTGTTGAGCACGACCTTCGCGGCCATCACGGTCAAGGTGCTGACCGCCGTGCTGTTTCTTGTCGGGCCGGTGTCGGGTGTGATCTCCGCTGCGCCGCAGATCACCGTGGCCAATGCGGCTGCGGAGAACCTGCTGGCTGTCGAGAAACTGCTGGATGACAACGTGGAGCCTCCGGGCACCAGCACTGGCAACCCCACGAGCACGGGCACCGATGCCGGCGCGCCCGCCAGCTTCGACACCATCGAGTTGCGCCATGCCGTCTTCACGCGAGGCGAGGGCAGCGACCGTTTCACGGTGGGGCCTGTCGACCTGAGCATCCACCGGGGCGAGACCTTGTTCATCACGGGCGGCAACGGTTCGGGCAAGACTACGCTGGTCAAGATGCTGACGGGGCTGTATCCGCTGGACTCCGGCTCCCTTGTCCTGGACGGGCAGCCCGTGGATGCCCAGGGCCTGCAAGGCTACCGCGACCTGTTCGGCGCAATCTTCTCGGACTTCCACCTGTTTCGCACGCTGTACGGCCTGGACCCTGTCGATAGCGCACATGCCGATGCGCTGATCGACGAGATGGAGATCGAGAGCAAGGTGCACATAGAGGGCGGCCGGCGCTTCTCGACCGTGGGCCTGTCCACCGGACAGCGCAAGCGCCTGGCCCTTGTGGCGGCCCAGCTGGAAGGCCGCCCCGTGCTGGTGCTTGACGAATGGGCGGCAGACCAGGATCCGCATTTCCGCGCCAAGTTCTACGAGGTCCTGCTGCCGCGCCTGCAGCACAAGGGGGTGACCGTCATCGCCATCACCCATGACGACCGCTATTTCCACCACGCGGACCGCCGCGTGCACATAGAGGACGGGCGCATCGCCTCCGTCTCCAACCGAGGGAGTGCATCATGAACGCCACCACCGCAAGCCGGGATGGCGGCATGGCCGCGATGGGCCGCAGGCTGTGGGCACGGCTGCGTTTTTTCGGGGACGATCTGCTGATCGCCGCCGTGGTCCTGCTGGTCCTGCTGGTCTTTCTGCTGCCCTCCATGGTCGTCACCATTCCGGCGGGCCACCTCGGGGTCCACTGGAAGCGCTTTGGCGGCGGCACGGACATCGATTCGGTGCGCTCCGAGGGCACGACCCTGATTCCGCCTTGGGACATCCTCTACATCTACGACGCCCGCCTGCAGAGCGTGGACCGCGAGTACGAGGTGCTGGCCTCCGACGGACTGAAGCTGCAGGTCACGCTGGCCTGGCGATTCCGCCTGGTGCCCGAGTTCCTGGGGGAGTTGCACCGGTATATCGGCAGCGACTACACCGAGACACTGGTGGGCCAGTCCATCGGTGCGCGTGCGCGCGACGTGATCGCCATCTACCGCCCCGAGGATATCTACACCAGTCACCGTCTGGAGATCCAGAACCAGATCTCGGAGTCGGTGCGCTACGACATCCGCCACCGCTTCAACACCGAACTGCGTTCTGGCCAGGAGTGGGTGCTGATCGAGGACGTGCTGATCAAGCGCATCGTGCTACCGGACGGCGTGGAAGATGCCATCGTGCGCAAGAACGTCACCCGCCACGAAGTCGAGCAATACGCGCTGATGGTGGAAAAGGAAGGGCAGGAGAGCGAGCGCAAGCGGGTCGAGGCACTGGGCATCCGCAACTTCCAGGAAATCATCAGTGGCGGCATGAACGATGCCTATCTGCGCTGGCGCGGCATCGAGGCGACCCTGGAGCTGGCGCGCTCCGAGAATGCCAAGGTGGTCATCATGGGCAACGACAAGACGGGCGGGCTGCCGCTGATCTCCATCGGTGGCGAGGGCCTCAAACCCGAGGGCAAGACGGCCGGCAAGCCGGTCGCCGGCACCAGCAGGGGCGATGCCTCCACGCCTGCAG
>NZ_JAELTK010000084.1:0-27410 GCF_016428765.1 Delftia sp. ASV31 | reverse complement strand
CCAGGGCGCGCAGCAGCGTGGATTTCCCGGCGCCATTGGGGCCGACGATGGCGGTCCAGCGGCCGGCGGGCAGGGCCAGGCTCAGGCCGCCCAGGACTTGTCGATCGCCCAGGCGAACCTTCAGGGCGCGCGCTTGCAGGGCGGGGGCCGTCATGCGCCCTCCCCGCCGCGCAGGGCGTGGCGGCGGTGCATGAGCCACAGCAGGTAGCTGCCGCCCAGCAAGGCCGTGAGCGCACCCACGGGCAGCTCCTGCGGGGCGATGAGCCAGCGCGCCAGCAGGTCGGCGGCCAGCAGCAGCACGGCGCCCATGCCCGCGCTGAGCACCAGCAGCCAGCGGTGCATGGACCGCACCATGGAGCGCACCAGATGCGGCGCAGCCAGGCCGACGAAGGCGATGAGCCCGGTCTGCGCCACGGCCGTGCCCGTGGCCAGGGCCAGCAGCAAGATGAGCACCATGCGCAGCGGCGCCAACGGCAGGCCCAGGCTGTGGGCCGTGGCCTCGCCCAGGGACAGGCCGTCGAGCACGCGGCCCAGGCACCAGGCGACCAGGGCGGTGGCCAGCAGCACGGCCAGCATCAGCGCGCAGGCGCCCCAGCCGATGAAGGAGGTGCTGCCCAGCATGAAGGCCTGCATGGCCTGCATGATGTCCGGGTTCATCAACAGCACCAGGGACGCGGCCGCGCCCAGCACCACCCCCACCACCACCCCGGCCAGCAGCAGGCGCATGGTGTTGTGCACGCCCTGGGCCAGCACCAGGGTCAGCAGCACGGCCAGGGCCGCGCCCGCAAAGGCCGCGCCCGTGACACCCAGGCGCGCAAGGCCCGCCAGCGCGAAGGGCGAGGCGCCCAGCGCCGCCATGCTCAACGCAACGCCCAGCGAGGCGCCCGAGGCGCTGCCCAGCAGATAGGGATCGGCCAGCGGATTGCGGAACACGCCCTGGGCGATGGCCCCGGCCAGCCCCAGCAGGCCGCCCGCCAGCCATGCGCCCGCCGTGCGGGGCAGGCGGATCTCGGTGACGATCTGCCAGGACAGCGGATCGCTGCGCGCCGCCCACACGCTTTCCCAGCCCGTGCTGCCCACGCCCGCCCCCAGCAGCATGAGCAGGGCACTCACGACCAGCAGGGCCAGTGCCATCCAGGGCGCAGCCAGGCCGCTGTGGTGCCTGCGGGCCGGCCTCACGGTGCGGCCCCGTTCAGGCAGCGCGCCATCAGCGCAGCGCCCTCGGCCATGCGCGGGCCGGCGCGCACCAGCACGTCCAGCTCGGCCGGCACAAAGCGGCAGACGCGCCCGGCCTGCATGGCACGCATGCGGCCCCAGCCCGGATAGGGCTCGCCCGATGTGCCCAGGCTGCGGTCGCCGCCCAGGATGAAGTCCGGATCGGCGCGCACCACGAATTCAGGGTTGATGCGCGGGAACGGCCCCAGCTGCGCACCCACGATGTTGCGCATGCCCAGGCGCGCCAGGGTCTCGCCGATGAACGAAGACTCGCCTGCGGCAAAGGGGCCGCGGTTGACCTCGAAATACACGGTCTGCCCGCGCAGCGCGGGGGCCATGCTGCGCTCCACCTCCTGCATGCGCGCCTCGATGGCGGACCAGACACGGTCGGCCCCCTGCCCGGGCGGCAGATCCAGCAACTGGCCCACGGTGCGCAGCACAGCTTGCGCATCGGCATGGGTGCGCGGCTCCAGCGCCACCACCTTGAGGCCCAATGCCTGCAGCCGCGCCACCGAGCGCGAGGCCATGGACACCAGCACCAGATCGGGCTTGAGCGCGACGATGGCCTCGATGTTGGGATCCATGCCGCCGCCCACCACGGGCAGGGTCTTCACATGGGCCGGCCAGTTTGAATAGCGGTCCACGCCGACCAGGCGCTGGCAGCCGCCCAGCTCGCACACGGTCTCGGTCAGCGAGGGCAGCAGGCTGACGATGCGCTGCGGCGGCCGTGGCAGCTCCACCGGAACGCCCCGCCCGTCCGTGACCCGGATGGCAGCCTGCGCCGCAGACAGCGCCAGTGCCAACGCCAGGCCCCACAGGGCGGGACGCCATGGCCTCACGGCTGCGGGCCCTTGAGCGCCAGCGGCAGGCCGGCGCACATCAGCGTGACGGTTTCGCAGCTTTGCGCCGCACGCTGGTTGAGCACACCCAGCGCATCCACAAAGGCCCTCACCTGCGATCCCAGCGGGATCACGCCCAGGCCGATCTCGTTGCCGACCAGGATCACCGGGCCGGGCGCAGCTTGCAAGGCGGCAAGAAAGGCCGTGCATTGGCCCTCCCATCCGCGCGCCAGTTCCTCGGAAGGCTGGGCCGGCATCATCCAGTTGGTCAGCCACAGCGTCAGGCAGTCCACGACCAGCAGGCGCTGCGGCGTGCTGTGCCGTGCAAGCATGGCGGCCAGGTCCAGCGGCTCCTCAAGCGTGGCCATGCCGGGCACGCGCTCGGCGCGGTCGCGCCGGTGGCGGGCGATGCGCTCGCGCATTTCGTCGTCCCAGGGCTGGCCGGTGGCGATCAGCGCGGCCTCGCGGTCCAGGGCGCCATCGAGCCAGGCGCGGGCCAGCAATTCGGCACGGCGCGACTTGCCGCTTTTCTGGCCGCCCAGAATGAGTTGGCTGCGCGCAAGCGAACAGGTGGAGATCTGGTCGGTCATGACGCCTGGCCTGCGGGAATGTCAGCGCCCAGCAGCGCCGCCACGGCGCGTGGCTGCGAGGCAAACCAGGCATGGAAATAGCTGGCGTGCACGCTGCCCTGGCGGTACAGCGCCTCGCCCCGGTCGGGCTGGGGGGCCTGGCCGGGGCGGCTGCTGCGCCCGGCCTCGGCCATGGACGTGTCCAGCCGGCTGTAGTGGAAGGTATGGCCGCGCAACAGGCCCCAGGGCGTGGGCAGTTGCTGCATGCCCAGGCCGGCCAGGCGCGGCTGCATGCGCGCATGGCCGGGCAACAGGCCCCAGAGGTCCGTGGTCCGGCCCGCAGTGTCGGTCAGTCGTTCGCACAGCGCCAGCATACCGCCGCACTCGGCCCAGACCGGCCGGCCCGCTGCCACGTGGGCGGCAATGTCACCGCGCAGCGCGGCATGGGCGGCCAGCGCGTCCAGGTGCAGTTCGGGATAGCCGCCGGGCAGCCACAGCGCATCGCACTGCGGCAGGCGCTCTGCGGCCAGGGGAGAGAAGAAGGCAATCCGCGCACCCATGGAACGCAGGCAGTCGAGGTTGGCCTGGTAGATGAAGCTGAAGGCCGCATCACGCGCCACCGCCACGGTGCGGCCCGCCAGCCAGGGCTGCACGGCTTCGGCAGGTTCCGGGCACGGTTCAAAGTCCACGGACCAGTCCTGCCAGCTGGCGCCCTGCCCGGCTTCGGCCTGCCAGGGCAACTGGCCCAGCGGCGTGGCCAGCAGCGCATCGGCGGCCACGTCCAGGCGCTGCAGGGCATCGTCCAGCTCATGCGCGGCAACCAGGCCCAGGTGCCGCTCGGGCAGCAGCGAGGTGGCGCCTGCACCCTGCACCCGCGCCAGCGCGCCCAGCCACAGCGAAGGCTCGCGCAGGCCGGCACGCAGCAGGTCCGCATGGTGGGCGCTGCCCACGCGGTTGGCCAGCAGGCCGGCCCAGCGCAGCCCGGGCCGGTAGTGCTGCAGGCCATGGGCCAGCGCGCCAAAGGTGCCGGCCATGCCCGAGGCGTCGATCACGGCCAGCACCGGCAGGCCCAGCCGCTCGGCCACATCGGCCGCGCAGGGCGTGCCGTCGAACAGGCCCATGACGCCTTCCACCAGGATGAGGTCGGCCTCGCAGGCGGCGGCGTGCAGGCGCGCACGCATGTCGGCCTCGCCCGTCATCCACAGATCGACGCTGTGCACGGGCGCGCCGCTGGCCAGCTTGTGCCAGTGCGGGTCCAGGAAGTCAGGGCCGCACTTGAACACGCGCACGCGGCGCCCCTGGCGCGCATGCAGCCGCGCCAGCGCAGCCGTCAGCGTGGTCTTGCCCTGGCCCGAGGCCGTGGAAGTGATCAGCAGCGCCGGGCAGCGTGCCCCGCCCCGGCCAAGGTCAATATTCATGTGTATTTGTTTGCTCCGTGCGACGCTGCCTTGAACCGGCCGCTCCGCCAACGCGGCGCATTGTAGTGCGCACCCCCGCCGTATCCGCACCGTGCCCGCGCCGCGCCCGCAACCAATGCTTACGCATTACACCCCGCCGAAGCAGACGCGTCCTACACATGGCGCTACGATTTTGTGAGACAGTCTGCCGCCTGCGCTCGAATACCTGAGCACGGCGCTGACGTCAAGCCTTCTACGCCCCCCTGCTATCAGGTTTCCTCGGATACTTCCACGGAATGCGCTCACTTCGTTCGCACGTCCTACAATCTCAGCGTCTATGACCTCCCAGACTTCCCTCGACCACATTGCAGAGCGCGTGGAGCGCCTGCTGGTTCGCCACGAGGAACTGCAACGCACGAATGCGCTACTCGCCGAGCAGGTGGCGGCCCTGACCCAGGAGCGTGATTCGCTGCGCTCGCGGCTCAACGCCGCCCGGGCCCGCGTCGATGCCCTGATCGAGCGCCTGCCCTCCAACCAGGGGGCTTGACCCCATTCGCAACCGCCGACGCCCCGAACGCCCATGAAGCAGATCGAAGTGCAAATCCTGCAGCAAAGCTATGTGCTGACCTGCCCCGATGGCCAGGAAGAGCGTCTGCTCGAGGCCGTGCGCCGTGTGGACACGGCCATGACCCGTATCCGCGACAGCGGCAAGGTCCGCTCGCGCGAGCGCGTGGCCGTGCTGTCCGCGCTGAACATGGCCTTCGACGTGCTGGACCGCGAAGCGCAGGAAAGCGCCATGGCCACGGCCCAGGCCGAAATGCAGTCCCTGCATGACGAGGTCACTTCGCAGCATGCCGCCCAGTCCCTGCCGCCCGAGCCCAGCCCCGAGGAACTGGCCGAGCGCCAGCGCCAGCAGGCCCTTGCCGAGCAACTGGTGCTGCGCCTGGACCAGGCCCTGGAAAGCGATGCACGGCTGCTCTGAGCCGCCGCACTCCCGTCCATCCAACGGCCTCTTCGGAGGCCGTTTTTCATGGCATCGGCCATGTCAATGGAAAGCCCATGCCGTTCAAAGAACTTGATTGCGGGCCTGCCCAATCGCCGTAGAATGGAGGCGTCTGCAAACCCGCCGGGCTTTATAGTTCCTTGGACCAATGCTCTATGAGCCCGGGCTTGGTACATTGCCATTCGAGCGTGATCGTCTCGCGTTAGATGAACCCAACGTCTGGCTGCCCTTGCCCCCCTGAACCCCGGTTCAGGATGACGGCCCGGTGGTCTTTGCAGACACCTGATTCCAACCCGGCGCACCTCCACGGTGCGCCGGGTTTTTTGTTGCCCTCCCCTCCCCGCCCCTCCACTACCGATCTTCTGCCGCATGCCTGACCTGCTGTTTCTCGAACTGGCCCTGCTGGGCCTGTGCTCCGGTTTCCTGGCCGGCCTGCTGGGAGTGGGCGGCGGCATGGTGCTCGTGCCGTTTCTGACCTACTTTCTCGACAAGCGCGGGGTCGGCCCGGATCTGTCCGTGAAGATGGCGATCGCCACGGCCATGGCCACCATCGTGTTCACCTCGATCTCCAGCCTGCGCGCCCACCATGGTCGCGGCGCCGTGCGCTGGGACATCGTGCGCAGCCTGGCGCCGGGCATCATCACGGGCGGCCTGCTTGCCAGCCTGGGCGTTTTCGCGCTGCTGCGCGGCAAGTACCTGGCACTGTTCTTTGGCGTGTTCATCGGCTACATGGCGCTGCGCATGCTGCGCAGCAACAGCCAGCCCACGGCCACGCGCGCCCTGCCCGGCCCGCTGGGGCTGTACGGCGCGGGTACGGGCCTGGGCTTCATCTCGGGGCTGGTGGGTGCGGGCGGGGCCTTCATCAGCGTGCCCTTCATGATGCGCTGCTCGGTGCCCATGCACATGGCCGTGGGCACCAGCGCGGCGCTGGGGTTTCCGATTGCCGTGGTGAATGCGGCGGGCCTGATCTTCACCGGCGCGGGCGACGCGGGGCGCCCCGAATACTCGCTGGGCTACCTGTGGCTGCCGGCCCTGCTGGCCCTGGCCTGCTGCAGCGTGCTGACGGCACCGCTGGGGGCACGGGCCGCGCACCGGCTGCCCGTGGGCCAGCTCAAGCGCATCTTTGCCACGCTGCTGTTCGGCCTGGCGGCCTACATGCTCTGGAAGGGCTTGAGCGCAGGCAGCTGAGCGCTCGCGGCCTGGGCCATTCTCTGCCGGTAGGCGATGGCGCCAATGCCGGCGCGCTGCGCCTGCAGGCATTCGCCGAACTGCTCGCGCGGCAGGCCAGGCGCGCACAGAAAGCCCTGGAAGTAGTGGCCCTGCATGCGGTGGATGGCCGTCAGCTGCTCGTGCGTTTCCACGCCCTCGGCCACGATCTCCACGCCCAGCGCCAGACCCAGGCTGATGATGGCGCCGACGATGGCCTGGTCGCCCTCGTCGCTGGGCAGGCCGCGCACGAAGCTCTGGTCGATCTTGATCTTGGAGATGGGCAGCTTCTTCAGGTAGGCCAGGTTGGAGTAGCCGGTGCCGAAGTCGTCAATCACCATGCCCACACCCAGATCGGCAATCTGGCACACGCGCAGCGCCATGTCCTGGGCGTCCTGCAGCAAGATGCTTTCCGTCAGCTCCAGCTCCAGCAGCTGGGGTGTCAGGCCGTAGCTGCGCAGCAGCTCGGTCACCCGCTCGACAAAGCCTGACTGGCGGAACTCCAGCGCCGACACGTTGACCGAGACCTTGATGGGCATGCCCTGCTGCTGCCAGCGTGCAGCCTCCTGCACGGCCTGCTCCATGACCCAGGCGCCCAGCGTGACGATGTAGCCCGACTCCTCGGCCAGCGGGATGAAGACACCCGGCGAGACCACGCCGAATTCGGGATCGGTCCAGCGCAGCAGCGCCTCGGCGGCGACGATGCGGTCGCTGTCTATGTGCACCTGGGGCTGGAAGTAGACCGCCATGCGGCCATGCTCCAGCGCCTGGCGCATGGCGTGCTCCAGCTTCATGCGCGACAGCAGGCCGGCGCTCATCTGCGGCTGGTAGAAGCTGAAATGGCCCCGGCCCCGCTCCTTGACGCGGTACATGGCAGTGTCGGCCTGGCGGATCAGCTCATCCAGCGTGAGGCCATCGGCCGGGTACTGGGCCACGCCGATGCTGCACTGCACGGAGAAACCCAGGCCGTCGAGCAGGAAGGGGCGCTCCATCTCCTGCAGGATGCGCCTGGCCACCGAAGCGGCCAGCTCGGCGTTGCAGCCCTGCAGATAGAGCACGAACTCGTCGCCACCCAGGCGGCACAGGATGTCCACGGGCCGCATGCAGTCGCTCAGGCGCTGCGCGACCAGCTTGAGCACGCGGTCGCCGAACTGGTGGCCCAGCGAGTCGTTGATGATCTTGAAGCGGTCCAGGTCGATGAACAGGATGCTGAACACCGTGCCGCCTGCGCGCGCGGCCTCGATGGCCGCATCCACGCGCTCCGTGAGGTTCAGGCGGTTGGGCAGGCCGGTGAGCGCGTCGCTGTAGGCCAGTTGTTCAATGCGCTGCTGGGCCACGCGCTGCTGCGTGAGGTCGCGCATGAAGCCGATGCTCTGCACCACGTCGCCCTGCGCGTTGCGCAGCGGCACCCAGGACAGGCGCACGGCGCAGCGCGCGCCGCCGGCCTGGCGCAGCCACAGGTCACCCTCCCAGAAGCCGCCCTGGTGCCACTGGATGCGGGCCAGGTCGCCCAGGGTCTCGGCCTGGCCTTCGGCGGCCTCGAACAGCGACTCCACCGTGCGCCCCTGCACGGGCATGCCGCCCAGCAGGCGTTCGCAGGCCGGGTTGGTGCGGGCCACATCCATGTAGCCGTCGGCGATGAAGATGCCGTCCAGGCTGGACTCGAAGACGCGCGCGGCCAGCTCCAGGCCCGCCTGGGTCTGGGCCTCGGCCGTGATGTCGCGAAAGGAAAAGATCCGCCCCATGGGCAGGCCCCGGCGCAGCTGGGGCACGGCGCGGCGCTCCAGGATGCGTCCGTCGCGCAGGTCCAGCACGTCGGTCGCCTCCATCAACGGCTGGGCCGACAGCAGCTTCAACTGGCGCGCATAGGATTCGGCATCGCGCACCTGGCTGGCCAGGTGGTCGAGGATGGCCACGTCGTTGCGGCGCACCAGCAGCGCCTCGGGAATGCCCCAGAGCGTGGCAAAGCGGTGGTTGAAGGCGCGGATGCGGCCATCGGGATCGCAGACCAGGATGGCGTCGGCCGCGGACTCCAGCGTGGCGCGCAGCTCGCCCAGCAGGCTCTCGAACTCGGCCTCGTGCAAGGCCTGCTCGCGCCGGTCCAGCATGCTGACCAGCAGCACCTCGCCGTCGAGCGCGCGCACGCGCATCTCCACGGGCGCCAGCTGGCCATCGGCGCGGCGCACCTCGGCAATGAACTGGGCTCCAGCCTGCCAGTTGAAGGGATCGCTCCAGAAAGCCTGCTGCTGCGGCGTGGCGGCCAGCACCTGCACGGGCAGGCCCGGGGCCGCATCGGCCTCATAGCCGGTGACGGATTCGCTGGCGGCGTTGGCGCGCAGCACCTTCAGGGTGCGCGCATCGATCAGCCACAGGGCCTCCTGCAGTGCATCCAGCAGGCGGGGCCAGGCGCGGTTGAGCGCTTGCTTGTTCAAGACGCCACCTTCGGTGGATCCAACTCCACCGCCCGTTCAAAGTAATAGCAGACACGCCGGCGCGGCGACAGGTAGTCCAGCGCATCGCGCGGCAGCTGCGCGGGCGCCACTCCCCGGCGTATGCCCAGCTCGGGAAACAGCTCCAGCGCCAGCACGGGCGCCTGCGCGGCCGGCACGCCGGCATCGTGCACCATCACCGAGGGCTTGAGCGGGCGTGATGCATTCACGGACATGACCATGGCATGGCGCCCGTCGGTCAGCTCCACCACCGAGCCCGGGGGGAACACACCCATCATGCGGATGAAGCCATTGAGCACGGGCGCGGCGAACTTGTCGCGCAGCCGGCTGAACAGCATGGACAGGGCCTCGTGCGGCGTATGCGGCGTCTGTGCATCGCCGGGATTGCACAGGCGGTCGTAGCTGTTGACCAGGGCCAGGATCTGGCCCGTGAGCTCCATGTCTTCGGCCACCAGGCTCAGCGGGAACCCCGTGCCGTCGGCCCATTCATGGTGCTGGGCGATGGCCGTGGTGACCTGGGCCGACAGGCCCATGCGCATGGCAATGGCCACGGATTCGCCCACATGGCGCTCGTAGCGCTCGCGCAGGGCGTCGGGCACGGAAGGCTCCAGGGCCAGGCCGTGCATGCCTTCGACACCGGCCACGGGCTTGCCCGCGTCGTGCAGCAGCGCCGCCAGGCCCAGGTCGCGCAGCAGCGATTCCTGCAGGCCCAGGGCCCGGCCCAGCAGCAGGCTGAGCACGGTCACGTTGACGGCATGCACGCTCTGGCTGCTGCCCACGCCATCGGACAGCAGGTGAATGGCCACGTCCTGCGGGCCCGCCAGTTCGGCCAGGCAGCCATCGACCAGGGCCTCGGTGGGCATGCGCGCCTGCTCGGGCGCGCTGGCAATGGTGGTCTCTATGGCCACATAGCCGCGCTCCACCTTCTGAAAACGCGCATTGCAGTCCTCCAGCCGGCCGCGCCAGTCGGGCACGGACAGCAGCAGCGGTGCTGGCGCAGGTTCGGTGGGTGCAGGCTCGGGGGCCACCACGACGGGCGGCAGCTCCTGCGGCGGCGGGGTGCGCACCTCGGCGGGCCAGGTGTCGCTTTTGTGCGGGACACAGCGCACCGCCTCCAGGCCCAGGGATTTCAGGGTCTGGATCTGTGCGCTGGAGGTGATCTTGAAGCTGCTGACCGGAAAGGGATGGTTCAGCCACCCAACATCGAGCTGGACAAACATGCCCGGACGGAGGTCTCGGATATCGATGAGGACGGAATGGTTCACGCGCGGCAACGGCCCCGAGGCTGAAGGAATCGGCAATATGTAAGCCGATGATTCGGGCATTATCTCCAGTTCTGAGGGCCTCGCAGCCAATCCGCGACCCCAGGTGCCAAGTCTGACCTCAGCTGTTGCTCAACGGCACCAGAGGCTGGGCTTGTAGATCAGGTCCATCCACAGCGCCCACACGGCCACGCCCACCAGCATCAGGCCGGCCAGGCGCGTGCCCCATTCGGCGCGCAGGCCGTTCAGGCGCTGCCGGCCCAGCCGCCACAGCCAGGGGCCGGCCACCAGCCACAGCCCGCTGCCCACGCCAAAGGCCGCCATGGCCAGCGCGCCCTGCAACGGGCCGCCGCTGAGCGCGGCGACCAGCACGGCCGAATACAGCAGTCCGCAAGGCATGAGCGCCCAGGCATAGCCTGCCGCCAGCGTGCCGCCCGGCGCCGACACCCAGGGCTGCACGCGCCGCCAGGCGGCGCGGCCGGCAGACTCCAGCCAGGCGGGCTGGCGGGCCTGCACCATCATGGCCAGGCCCCAGGCCATCACGGCGACATGGGTCAGCGTCCAGAACGGCTG
The DNA here is from genome assembly GCF_016428765.1 of Delftia sp. ASV31. Taxonomy (NCBI): domain Bacteria; kingdom Pseudomonadati; phylum Pseudomonadota; class Betaproteobacteria; order Burkholderiales; family Comamonadaceae; genus Delftia; species Delftia sp. ASV31. The sequence continues at coordinate 16,896 of NZ_JAELTK010000084.1, read as the reverse complement.
CAGCGCCGTGGTCTGGCTGGTGAGCCAGGACAGGCTCTCCATGGCCAGGGCCGAGGCAGCGCCCAGGCTGGCATAGCCGGCCAGACGGCCGCCGTGGAACAGCGCCGTGCGCAGCCACAGCCGGCTTTGCAATCCATGCACGGCCACCACCTGCGAGCCGCCGCCCTGCCCCGCCCCGCCCGTGACCACGCCGCAGGGCGCAGCGCACATGGCAAGGCAATGGGGCCCACCGACGAGCCCCATGATCAAAGCGGTCCAGAGCAGCGACAACAGCATGGGGCCTAGATGATCCTCGAAAACCGCGCCCGGTTCTTGTCCGCCTGCAGATATCGGTCAAACAGCATGGCCACGCCGCGCACGAAGTACCAGCCCATGGGAGTGACCTGGAAGCCCTCGTCGCTGATCTGCACCAGGCCCTTGGCCTGCAGGTCCTCCAGGGCCGCCATCTCGGGCGCGAAGTACTCGCGAAAGCCCAGCAGCCAGGCCTGCTCCATGGGCTCGAACAGCACGGCGCCCTGGCACATGATGGCCATGATGACGGCGCGGCGCACCAGGTCGTCGCGCGACAGCGCCAGGCCCCGCACCACGGGCAGGTGGCTGGCGTCGATGGCGTCGTAGTACTCCTCCAGCGTCTTGGCGTTCTGGCTGTAGCTGGCACCCACCTTGCCGATGGCCGACACGCCCAGCGCAATCAGGTCGCAGTCGGGCTGGGTGCTGTAGCCCTGGAAGTTGCGGTGCAGCCGGCCCTGGCGCTTGGCCACGGCCAGCGAGTCCTCGGGCAGGGCGAAGTGGTCCATGCCCACATAGACATAGCCACCGTCCATGAACGCGGCGATGGAACGCGACAGCATGGCCAGCTTGTCGGCCCCCTGGGGCAGATCCTCGGCCGCAATGCGCCGCTGCGGCTTGAAGCGCTCGGGCAGGTGGGCATAGGCATAGAGCGCGATGCGGTCGGGCCGCAGCGCGTTGACCTGGGCCAGCGTGCGCTCGAAGGATTCGGGCGTCTGCTTGGGCAGGCCGTAGATCAGGTCCACGTTGATGGAGGCAAAGCCCAGCTGCCGCGCGGCCGCCACCAGCTCGAACACCTGCTCGGCCGGCTGCACGCGGTGCACGGCGATCTGCACCTGCTCGTCGAAGTCCTGCACGCCGAAGCTCAGACGGTTGAAGCCCAGCTCCTTGAGCACGGCCAGGCGCTCGACGCTGACAGTGCGCGGATCGACCTCGATGGAGTACTCGCCACCCGGCTCCAGCTTGAAATGCTCGCGCAACAGGCCCATCAGCGTGCGCAGCTCGTCGTCGGAGAAGAAGGTGGGCGTGCCGCCGCCCAGGTGCAGCTGGCTGACGGTCTGGCCCTTGCCGCAATGGGCCGTGTGCATGGCCATCTCGCGCGCCAGGTAGTCCAGGTAGACGGCGGCGCGATCGTGGTGGCGCGTCACGATCTTGTTGCAGGCGCAGTAGTAGCAAAGCGACTCGCAAAAAGGCACGTGCACATACAGCGACAAAGGCGTGGCACGCGCTGCGGTACTCGATTTGCGTTGTTGCAGCGCCAGGATATAGTCCTCTGCACCAAAGGCCTCGACAAAGCGGTCGGCGGTAGGGAACGAAGTGTATCGGGGCCCCGGTACGTCAAAGCGACGCAGCAGCTCTGGGGTGACAGCGGTCATGGGTTTTTTCCTCTAATACCTCGACTGTGCCGCAGCACATCGGTCATGTCCTTGACTCACATCAAGAGTTGTTTGAGGGACTGCTGCGACAATTTGATCCAACTCATCGCAATCCACGAGGTCACCGCCGGCACGCTGTGTGCCGCTGATGTTTATCACTCCATGAACCTTCAGACCATCAAAGCCTCCTGCTCCAACTGCAACCTGCGCGAACTGTGCATGCCCATGGGCCTGGATGCCGAGCAGATGCAGCGCATCGACGACATCGTGGCCACGCGCCGCAAGGTCAAGCGCGGAGGCCTGCTGTTTCGCAACGGCGAGACATTCACCTCGCTGTACGCCATCCGCACCGGCTTCTTCAAGACCTGCGTGGCCACCGAGGACGGACGCGATCAGGTCACAGGCTTTCAGATGGCCGGCGAGATCATCGGCCTGGACGGCATCGTCAACGACCACCACACCTGCGATGCCGTCGCGCTGGAAGATGCCGAAGTCTGCGTCATGCCCTTCGACAAGCTGGAAGACCTGTCGCGCGAGGTCACGGCCCTGCAAAACCATGTGCACAAGGTCATGAGCCGCGAGATCGTGCGCGAGCACGGCGTGATGCTGCTGCTGGGCAGCATGCGCGCCGAAGAGCGCCTGGCCGCCTTCGTGCTCAACCTGGTGCAGCGCCTGCATGCGCGGGGCTTTTCCAAGTCCGAACTGGTGCTGCGCATGACGCGCGAGGAAATCGGCAGCTACCTGGGCCTGAAGCTGGAGACGGTGAGCCGCACCTTCTCCAAGTTCGCGGACGACAACATCATCGAGGTGCGCCAGCGCCATCTGCGCATCCTGGACACGGATGCGCTCAAGCGCATCGTCAACAGCCAGCAGTGCCAGTGAGGCTGCAAGGGCGGCAAGCATTCATCCGCCAATGAACAAGGCCCGCGACAGCGGGCCTTGTTCATTGCGGCGGGCTCTCGCTCAGTCCCGCCCCAGCCCCTGCATGGCCAGGTCCGGGTCGGGCTCGGGCTCGGAGAGCACGCCGTCATTGAGATCGCGGGCCGAGCGGCCCAGCATGGTGGTCATCAGGCTGGAGAGCATGGTCACGCCCCAGAAGGCGAAGAAGGCCAGCGTGTAGATGCCCTGGCGCGACCAGCCCAGGTCGCCGAGCCAATGCAGCTCCAGGGGGTCCACAAAGGCAAAAACCAGCATCTCCATCACGGCGGCTGCCAGAAAGGCAGGCCAGGCAATCCACATCCAGCGTTGGGCCAACATCAGCGATCTCCTTGTGCTGTCGAGGGGTCGCCTTCATTGTGCGCCGCGCCAACGCATGGCGCCAAGCCCCGCAGCGCCCTGCACGCCTGTAGGAAACCCTCACCCGTCGCGCATGCCGGAGATGCGATCCGCCATGCAAAAAGGTCGCGACTGCGGCCTCTTGCAGGGGTGCACGGCGATCAGCGGTCCGTGGGGTGATCGTGCGCGGGCGTGGCCGCATGGTTGCGGCCGGTGACGGCGGGCGCCATGCTCTTGGGCACTTCGCGCACGCCATCGGCACGCTCGTTGATCGTGATGCCGTTGCGGTAGTAGTCGGGGTCGATCACGGGATCGGCGCCATTGATGGCGATGATGGCCGTGATCACGGCAGCGACCACCACGGCCGCCGGGCCGGCCACCACCAGCCAGACATGGCCGAACTTCCACCAGGGCTTGCCGGCGTCGGGGTGCGAGGGAGCCTGCGCGGGCGCGGAAACTGCGGGACTGGAAGACATGGGAAACCTCTTTCTTTCAGGCGGCAGGCGCGGACCGTGCCGCGCCTGCCAGGAACATCACCGGGGCACCAGGAAGACGGCCTTTTCGGACGCTCGTCCCGCGCCCGAATGCACGGCATCGATATCGAAGAATACGGTGTGCGAGCCCGGCTCGGCCGAACCGTAGGGAATCTGCAGGCGCGCCGCAATGCCGCGCGTCTCGGCCGGGCCGACCTCGACTTCCTGCTCGGACGCCAGCTCCAGCCCATCGAGGCCGTGGGCGCTGATGCGGTAGCGCTGGGCCTGCTCGGTGGCATTCATGATCTGCAGGCGGTAGACATTCTCCAGCTTGCCGCCCGCCACGATGCGCGACAGCGAGGCGCGGTCGCGGATCACGTCCACCTTGACCGACTGGCGCAGCGCCAGGCTCACGATCATGGCCACGCTCAAGCCGATCAGCACGGCCGAGTAGATCAGCACGCGCGGACGGAAGATGCGGCGCAGCACCTGGGCACGCCGCCACAGGCCGGCCATGGCGTTCTGCGTGGTCAGGCGGATCAGGCCGCGCGGGTACTCCATCTTGTCCATGATGGAGTTGCAGGCGTCTATGCACAGGCCGCAGCCAATGCATTCGTATTGCAGACCGTTGCGGATGTCGATGCCCACGGGGCAGACCTGCACGCACATCTTGCAGTCGATGCAGTCGCCCAGGCCCTGGGCCTTGTAGTCCACCTTCTTGGTGCGCGGCGCACGCGGCTCGCCCCGGCCCGTGTCGTAGCTGACGATCATGGTGTCCCGGTCGAACATGGCGCTCTGAAAGCGCGCATAGGGGCACATGTACTTGCAGACCTGCTCGCGCATGTAGCCCGCGTTGCCATAGGTGGCAAAGCCGTAGAACAGCACCCAGAACATCTGCCAGCTGCCCTGCAGCGCCAGCAGCTCGCCGCCCAGCTCGCGGATGGGCACGAAGTAGCCCACGAAGGTGAAGCCGGTCCACAGCGCAATGGCGATCCACAGCAACTGCTTGAGCGACTTCTTCCAGGCCTTCTCGAAGGTCCAGCCGTTCTTGTCCAGCCGCATGCGCGCGCTGCGGTCGCCTTCGACCTTGCGCTCCACCCACATGAAGATCTCGGTATAGACCGTCTGCGGGCACGAGAAGCCGCACCACAGGCGCCCGGCCACGGCCGTGAACAGGAACAATGCCAGCGCCGAGATGATCAGCAGGCCCGCCAGGTAGATGAAGTCCTGCGGGTACAGCACCAGCCCGAAGAGATAGAAGCGCCGCGCCCCGAGGTCGAACAGCACCATCTGGCGCTGGCCCCACTCCAGCCAGGGCAGGCCGTAGAAAACCAGTTGGGTGAGAAACACCAGGGCCCATCGCCAGCGTGCGAAGACACCGCTGATGGAGCGCGGGTAGACCTTCTTTTCCGACTCGAACATCGACACCAGCTCGCCCGGATCAGGCGTGGCCGGCGTGATCGGAATGACTTTGCGGGGAGGCTTCCCGGTGTCATCCCCGCTCTCGGGCTTCATGGTGGGTTCCTTTGTTTTTTTGAAATATCTGAAAACTCAAAACGCAAAAAGGCGGCGCCGCAGCGCCGCCCCCGTGCTTACTGACGGACTGCGCCGTCTTTGTGCGACATGCCCCAGACATAGGAAGCAAGCACCGCGATCTGCGCCTCGGTCAGCTTGTCCTTCTGGGCAGGCATCTCGTTGTGCTTGCCGTTGTTGATCATGGCCGTGATGGCGGCCTCGCCCCAGCCGTGCAGCCAGATGTCATCGGTCAGGTTGGGCGCGCCCAGGGCCTGGTTGCCCTTGCCGTCCATACCGTGGCAGGCAGCGCAGGCCGTGAACTTGGACTTGCCCAGCGAGGCCTTGAGCGAGTCGTGCGGGCTGCCCGACAGGCTCAGCACATAGTGCGAGAGGTTGCGCACATCGTCGGGCGTGCCGACGGCAGCGGCCATGGGCGGCATGATGCCGATGCGGCCGCCCGTGATGGTTTCCCTGATCTTCTCGGGCGTGCCGCCATGCAGCCAGTCGCCATCGGTCAGGTTGGGGAAGCTCTTGCCGCCGCGTGCATCCGAGCCGTGGCACTGTGCGCAGTTGTTCATGAACAGGCGCTCGCCGATGGCCATGGCCTGGGGGTCCTTGGCCATGTCTTCGGTGCTCATGCTCGTGAACTTGGCGTACAGCGGCTCCAGGTCCGCGCGGGCCTTGGCCATCTCGTTTTCATAGGCGCCCAGCTGCGTCCAGCCCAGCTTGCCCGCGAACGAGCCCAGGCCCGGATAGGCCGCCAGGTAGGCGAAGCCGAACACCGAGGTGATGATGAACAGCCACATCCACCACTTGGGCATGGGGTTGTTCAGCTCGCGCAGGTCCTCGTCCCAGACATGGCCCGTGGTGTTGTCGGCCGAGGGGACCACCTTCTTGCGTGCGGTGAGATACAGCAGCAGCAGGCAGCCGATGATGCCGCCCAGCGTGATCGCCGTGACATAGATCGACCAGAAGTTGTTTACGAAATCGCTCATGGGAAGTTCTCGTTCTGGTGGAGGGACTCAGTCTTGCTCGAACGGCAGCTGGGCGGCCTCGTCGAAACGGGCCTGGTTGCGGCGGGCGAACGCCCACCACCAGATGCCGATGAAGCAGGCCAGCGAGGCCAGCGTGGCCACGATGCGCATGGTGGTGATGTCCATGTCGCTCTCCTTTACTTGACCGAACGGCCCAGGACCTGCAGGTAGGCGATGACGGCGTCCATTTCCGTCTTGCCCTTGACCTGCTCGGCAGCGCCGCTGATTTCCTCGTCGCTGTAGGGCACGCCCACCTTGCGCAGCGCGCTCATGTGCTGGGCGACCACGGTGTCATCCACCTTGTTCTTTTCCAGCCAGGTGTAGGCAGGCATGTTGGACTCGGGCACCACGTCGCGCGGGTTGTTCAGGTGGATGCGATGCCATTCGTCGCTGTACTTGCCGCCCACGCGGTGCAGGTCGGGACCCGTGCGCTTGGAACCCCACTGGAAGGGGTGGTCATAGACGAACTCGCCAGCCACCGAGTAGTGGCCGTAGCGCATGGTCTCGGCGCGGAAGGGGCGGATCATCTGCGAGTGGCAGTTGTAGCAGCCCTCGCGCAGATAGACGTCGCGGCCCATCAGCTGCAGCGGCGTGTAGGGCTTGAGGCCCGCCACCGCTTCCGTGGTCGACTTCTGGAAGAACAGCGGAACGATTTCCACCATGCCGCCGACGGCGACCACCAGCAGGGTCAGCACGATCAGCAGGAAATTGTTGGTTTCCACCTTCTCGTGGGAAAAGCTCTTGGGAGCGCTATTGTTGTGATCGGACATGAGTAATGCTCCTAGACGCTCAGGCGTGGGCCACGACGGCAGGCACGGCCACCTTCACCGAACGGCCCGAGATCGCGGTCTTCCAGGTGTTCCACAGCATGACCAGCATGCCGCCCAGGTACAGCAGGCCACCGGCCACGCGGATCACGTAGAACGGATAGCTGGCCTTGACGCTTTCGACGAAGGTGTAGGTCAGCGTGCCATCGGGATTGACGGCGCGCCACATCAGGCCCTGCATCACACCGGCGATCCACATCGCGGCGATGTACAGCACGATGCCGATGGTGGCCATCCAGAAGTGCAGTTCGATGGCGCCCACCGAGTGCATCTTGGTCTTGCCGAACAGGCGCGGGATCAGGTAGTACAGCGAGCCCATGGTGATCAGGCCCACCCAGCCCAGGGCGCCCGAGTGAACGTGGCCCACGGTCCAGTCCGTGTAGTGCGACAGCGCGTTGACGGTCTTGATGGACATCATCGGACCTTCGAACGTGGACATGCCGTAGAACGACAGCGACACGATCAGGAAGCGCAGGATAGGGTCGTCGCGCAGCTTGTGCCATGCGCCCGACAGCGTCATCACGCCGTTGATCATGCCGCCCCAGCTGGGAGCCAGCAGGATCAGCGAGAACACCATGCCCACGGACTGCGTCCAGTCGGGCAGCGCGGTGTAGTGCAGGTGGTGAGGACCCGCCCACATGTAGGTGAAGATCAGCGCCCAGAAGTGGACGATGGACAGGCGGTAGCTGTAGACCGGACGGCCAGCCTGCTTGGGGATGAAGTAATACATCATGCCCAGGAAGCCTGCGGTCAGGAAGAAGCCCACGGCGTTATGGCCGTACCACCACTGCACCATCGCGTCCTGCACGCCGGCGTAGGCCGAGTAGCTCTTCATCCAGCCGGCCGGAATGGCTGCGCTGTTGACGATGTGCAGCAGTGCCACGGCGATGATGAAGGCGCCGAAGAACCAGTTGGCCACGTAGATGTGACGGACCTTGCGGATGCCGATGGTTCCGAAGAACACGATGGCATACGAGACCCAGGTCACGGCGATCAGCAGGTCGATCGGCCACTCCAGCTCGGCGTACTCCTTGCCCTGGGTGTAGCCCAGCGGCAGGCTGATGGCGGCGGCGACGATGACGATCTGCCAGCCCCAGAAGGTCAGGCTGGCCAGCTTGGGCATGAACAGCCGCGTCTGGCAGGTGCGCTGCACCACGTAGTAGCTGGTTGCGAACAGCGCCGATCCGCCAAAGGCAAAGATCACGGCGTTCGTGTGCAGCGGACGCAGGCGTCCGTAGCTCAGCCATGGAATGCCGAAGTTGAGTTCCGGCCAGGCCAGCTGCGAGGCGATCAACACCCCGACAGCCATGCCTACCACCCCCCAGACGACGGCCATGATAGAGAACTGCCTTACGACGGAATCGTCGTAATAGACAGCGTTTTTATTTGAACTATCCATCGTGCACCCCTTAGATTGCTATCAAAGTGTTACGTCCTTCGCTCCCGGGCGTGTTGACCCACGTCAATCGTCCCGAAGAATGCGCTCACCCTCTTGCTCCACACTCTCGAACTGCCCGCGATACACGGCCCACCACAGGGCCGCAAGGATGGCCAGCACCAGCACCACCGACAGCGGGATCAGCAAATACAAAATATCCATGGTCAGTTCCCCGTGGCGCTGACGCGCCACGCCTTGCCCCCAGAACGGGCGCGATCCAGCTCAGTGACACCGAGCAAGAGCCGCCTCGCGGCGAAGGTGTCGTTCCCCTCCCGCGAAGCGAGAGAGGGGGAAGCGGCGCAGCCGCTCAGGGGGTGTATTTCCATCAGAACCTCCCCACCGTTGCGGTGGAGCCCGTCTTCATCGCGACGGACGCTGCGGGCGCAGCAGGCGTGCCCGTGTGATTCGTTGCAGCCAGTGGCAGGCTGCGCGCAAGGCGCGCGGCATTCATCACCACCAGCAGCGAACTCAGTGCCATTCCCAGGCCGGCCACCCAGGCAGGCATGAAGCCCGCCAGGGCCAGCGGAATCGACACCGCGTTGTAAGCGGCTGCCCAGGCCATGTTCTGGCGCACCACCTGCAGCGTGCGGCGCGACAACAGGCATGCCTGGAGTACCAGTTCCAGGCTGTCACCCAGAACAACGAAATCTGCGCGCGATTGTGCCAGGGGCACTGCTCTACCAAACGCAAAAGAGACATGCGCTCCAGCTAAAACTGGGCCGTCGTTGAGGCCGTCGCCCACCATGGCCACGTGGTGGCCGGCAGCCTGCGCCTGCTGCAGGCGTTCCAGCTTGTCCTGCGGGCTGCAGCCGCCTTCGGCCTGGGTGATGCCCACGCGCGCCGCCATGGCGCGGGCCGCGTCCTCGCGGTCGCCGGACAGCAGCATCACCTGTACGCCATGCCGGTGCAGCGCCTGCACCACGGCGGCGGCCTCGGGCCGCACGTCCTCGCTGAGGACGAAGCGGGCCAGCGTGTGCCAGCCCTGCGAGGTCTCCTCGGCCAGCAGCACACCCTGCACGGGCTGCTCCCCGGCCAGGCCTGCGTGCAGGGCCGAGCCCAGCCGCAGATGGCGGCGCGCGCCGGCGCGCTGCACCCAGGCGTCCAGGCCCAGGCCGGCCATTTCCTGCATGGTGTCCAGCTTCCAGTCGGTGGCGGCATCGGCACCGGCCTGCGCAATGGCGCGCGAGGCCGGGTGGATGGACTGGCGCGCCAGCAGCGCCGCCAGTGCCAGCACTTCGTCGGCATCTTCGCCCGCAGCAGGCTCGAAGGACGACAGGGCCAGGCCATCGCGCGTGAGCGTGCCGGTCTTGTCGAACACCAGGGTGTCCACGGCGGCCAGCGCCTCCAGGCCCTGCAGGTTGCGCACCAGCACGCCGCTGCGCGCCAGCGTGCCGGCGGCAGTGAGCATGGCCACGGGCGTGGCCAGCGACAGCGCGCAGGGGCAGGTGACGATGAGCACGGCCACCGCCACCATCATGGCCTTGCCGGGATCGGTGGGCCACCACCAGATGGCGGCGCCCAGCGCAGCCAGCAGCACCACGACGAGAAAGGGCCGCGCCACCTTGTCGGCCAGCTGGGCCAGCCGCGGCTTTTGCAGCGAGGCGCTTTCCATCAGGCCCACGATCTGGGCGAAGCGCGTATCGGCGCCCACGCCATCCACGCGCACATCGACCACGGCATCCAGGTTGTAGCTGCCGGCCGTGACGGTATCGCCCTCGGCACGCAGCACGGGCGTGGACTCGCCGGTGAGCAGGGCCTCGTCGGCATGGGTGCGGCCGCGCACGATGGTGCCGTCGGCCGGGAAGGCCTCGCCACTGAGCACGCGCACCCGGTCGCCCGCCCGCAGGCGGCGCGTGGCCACGCGCTCGAAATGGCCGGCTGCGTTCTCGCGCAGCACGGCATCGGGCAGGCGGTTCATCACCGCCTCCAGCGCGCCGGCCGTGCGGTCGCGCAGGCGCAGCTCCAGCCAGCGGCCGGACAGCAGGAAGAAGACGAACATGGTCAGCGAGTCGTAGAAGACTTCCTCGCCGAAGGGGCCCGAAGGATCGAAGGTGCCCAGCGAACTGATCACGAAGGTGATCAGCATGCCCAGGGCCACGGGCAGGTCCATGCTCACGCGGCGCTGGCGTATGTCGCGCAGCGCGCTGGAGAAGAAGGGGCCGCAGCAAAACAGCACCACGGGCAGCGAGATGACCCAGGAGGCCCAGCGCAGCAGCGTCTCCATCTCCTGCGACAGGTCGCCGGGGCGGGCCACGTAGGCGGGCCACGCATACATCATGACCTGCATCATGCAAAAGCCGGCCACCAGCCAGCGCCACAGCGCACGGCGGCTCTCGGCCTGGCGGCGCTCGCGCGCAAAGGCATCGCGTGCGGGAAGCGCCTGGTAGCCGGCTCGCCGCACGGCCTCCATCCACTCGGAGGGAAGCACCTGCGCGTGGCGCCAGGTGACACGGGCGCGGCGCGTGGCAGCACTGACTTCGGCCTTCTCCACTCCGGGCACGGCACGCAGCGCATCCTCGATGGTCAGGGCGCATGCGGCACAGTGCATGCCTTCCAGAACGACGTGCGAATCCCAGGCGGGAAAGTCGGTGGGTTCCTTGGAAGGGTCGGCGGGAGTTGCGGGGCCTGCGGGCCGTCCGAACGAACTCCACTCCTGCGGGTCATCCAGCAGCCGGGCGGTGGCCTGCTGCGAGGGCGAGGGGCCTGAATCAAGCGCCGCCACTGCCGCCTCGCTGGATGGGGCTATCGTGGTGTGGGGCATGGTTCTTAGCGTAATCGGGCCGCATGATAAGCGTATTGACATTAATCAACCGTTAACTCATGGTTGGGTCTATGCTGACTTCATCCCATCCATCAGCACACACGAAAGGAGCACGCATGTACAACCGCATCCTGATCGCCACCGACGGTTCCGAGCTTTCCGACAAGGCCGTGGACAGCGGGCTGGGCCTTGCCGCGCTGTGCGGCGCCAGCGTCGTCGTCGTCCAGGTGGTGCAACACTATCCGCGCAGCTACTTCGAGGGCGGCGAGACCGTGGACCTCAAGCAGATCGAGCGCATCGAAGGCCAGTGGACTTCCAACGCGCAGACCGTGCTGGATGCCATCCATGCCAAGGGACAGGCTCTGAAGGTCAACGTGACCACCGAGATCGTCAAGTCCGACCTGGTCGCCGAAAGCGTGATCGACGTGGCCAAGCGCCGCGACTGCGATCTCATCGTCATGGCCTCGCACGGACGCAAGGGCCTGCAGCGCCTGCTGCTGGGCAGCGAGACGCAGCATGTGCTCACGCACACCCATATCCCCGTGCTCGTCCTGCGTTGAAGGGTAGCGGCAGCCTCGGCGGCCGCCACACAAAAAAAGGCATCGGCGGCGCCGATGCCTTTTGCTTTTTCAATCAGGCCAGGGCGCAATCCGCACCCTGGCGCCAACTCAGGCGAACAGCTGCTTGTGTTCGTCGCGCAGCAGGTTCTTCTGCACCTTGCCCATGGTGTTGCGCGGCAGCTCCTGCACTACGAAGCAGCGCTTGGGAATCTTGAAATTGGCCAGCTGGCCCTTGAGAGCATCGACCACCGCCTGGGGCTCCAGGGCGGCCCCGGGGCGCGGCACGACCACGGCCACGCCCACTTCGCCGAAGTCCGGGTGCGGCACGCCGACCAGGGCGCTTTCGGCCACGCCGGGCAGCTCGTTGATGAAGCCTTCGATCTCGGCCGGATAGACGTTGTAGCCGCCCGAGATGATCAGGTCCTTGCTGCGGCCCACGATGCTCACATAGCCCCGCTCGTCGAGCTTGCCCACGTCGCCCGTGCGGAACCAGCCATCGGCCGTGAACTCCTCGGCCGTCTTCTCGGGCATGCGCCAGTAGCCCTTGAACACATTGGGGCCGCGCACCTGGATATTGCCGATCTCGCCCACGGGCACCTGCTCGCCTGCGTCGTCCACGATGCGCACGCCCACGCCGGGCAGCGCAAAGCCCACGGTGCCGGCGCGGCGCTCGGACTGGCCGCCGTTGTGCGCGTCGGCGCGGTAGGGATTGGAGGTCAGCATGATGGTCTCGCTCATGCCGTAGCGCTCCAGGATGACGTGGCCGGTGCGCTCCTGCCAGTCGCGGTGCGTCTCCACCAGCATGGGGGCCGAGCCCGAGATGAACAGCCGCATGTGGGCCGCCGCCTCGCGCGTGAGCCGCGCGTCCGCCAGCATGCGCACGTAGAGCGTGGGCACGCCCATGAAGACGGTGGCGTCGCGCATGCGCGAGATCACCGTGCCGGGTTCGAACTTCGACAGCCAGATCATGGGGCTGCCATTGATCAGCGCGCCGTGGATGGCCACGAACAGGCCGTGCACATGGAAGATGGGCAGCGCGTGGATGAGCACGTCGCCCTCCTGCCAGCCCCAGTAGTCCTTGAGCGTCTCGGCGTTGGACAGCATGTTGCCGTGCGTGAGCATCGCCCCCTTGCTGCGGCCCGTGGTGCCGCTGGTGTAGAGGATGGCGGCCAGGTCGTCCTCGCCGCGCTCCACCACCTCATGCTCGTCGCCATGGTGGGCCGCGCGTTCCAGCAGCGTGCCGCTGCGGTCGTCGCCCAGGGTGTAGACATGGGCCACGCCCGAGGTGAAGGCGATCTTGGAGACCCAGCCGAAATTGCCCGGCGCGCAGACCACGACGGCGGGCTCGGCATTGCCCACGAAGTATTCGATCTCGGCGCTCTGGTAGGCCGTGTTCAGCGGCAGGAAGACATGGCCGCTGCGCAGCGTGGCCAGATAGAGCATCAGCGCCTCGACCGACTTTTCCACCTGCACGGCGATGCGGCTGGCGGGCGGCAGTTGCAGCGACTGCAGCAGGTTGGCCATGCGCGCGCTGCCACGGTCCAGGTCGGCCCAGCTGTAGAACAGGCTGGCGCCGTCCGCGCCTATGGCCTCTACGGCCCACTTCTGCAGATCCTGGGGAAAGGCGGCGCGCAAGGCAGCGAACAGATTGCGGTTGGTCATGGCTGTGAAGAAGAAGGAAGAGTCCGCGGGAAGCAGGGAAATCTCAGGCACGTTCATGGTTGGGCGAAGGCTGCGCCACGGACAGCTCGCGCAGGATGCGCTCGCGGTCCGCGTCCAGCGCGGGCGGCTGCCTGCGCACCAGGGGCTGATCGCACGCGGCCAGCAAGGGGTTGCCCGCCACGCGCAGCGTCTGGCCACCGGGGGCCTGCACCTGGGCCAGCATGCCGCGCTCGCGCACCTGGGGGTGCTCGACGACATCGGCCACGCTGTTGTACTCCCCCGCCGGGATGCCATTATCAGTGAGCAGGCGCAGCCAATGCGCCCTGGGACTGTCCCGCAGGCGCGCCTCCAGCGCGGCCTTGAGTTCGGCCTGGTGCTCGCAGCGCAGGGCATTGCCGGCAAAGCGCGCGTCCTCGGCCAGTTCGGGCAATTGCAGCAGGCTGCACAGCTTGCGGAACAGCGCATCGCTGCCCACGGCGATGACGAACCAGCCGTCCTGCGCCGCGAACACATCGAAGGGTGCCATGGACGGATGCCGCGTACCCATGGGCCCCGGCACGCTGCCCAGCGCACCGAGCCGCGCCACGGGGTTCTCCAGCAGGGCCACCTGGCAGTCGAGCATGGAGACATCGACACGCTCGCCCTGCCCCGTGCGGGCGCGGCGCATGAGCGCAGCCTGCGTGCCGATGACGGCATACAGCCCCGCGCCCAGGTCGCCGATGGACACGCCCACGCGGCAGGGCCCGGCGCCCGGGTGGCCGGTCACGCTCATCATTCCGCTCATGGCCTGCACCACCATATCGTAGGCAGGAAAGCCGCTGTAGGGACCCGTCTGGCCAAAGCCAGAGACCGACGTCATCACCAGCCGGGGATGGCGCGCATGCAGGGTCTCCCAGCCATAGCCTAGCTTGTCCATGGTGCCGGGGCGGAAGTTCTCGACCAGCACATCGGCGCCTTGCAGCAGGCGCTCGAAGACCTCGCGGTCCTGCGGCTGCTTGAGGTCCAGCGCAATGGATTCCTTGTTGCGGTTCACCGACAGGAAATAGGCCGACCCCCCGTCCACAAACGGCCCGATGCCGCGCGCATCGTCGCCCGTGCCGGGCTGCTCCACCTTGATCACGCGCGCGCCCAGGTCGGCCAGCATCTGCGTGCACATGGGGCCGGCCAGCACGCGCGTGAGGTCGATGACGGTAAGGCCTTCCAGCGGCAGGCCCGTGGCTTGTTCATTCATAGGGATTTCCATATCGTTATCTACTGCTTGATGCGACACCCACAACCCGTGGGACCGGCGGGGCCCAAGACCAGGACACCGAGGAAGGGCCGCTCCCGCACCGAGGGTGTCGTCCCCCCGCGAAGCGAGAGGGGGAAGGCGCGTGGCGCCTCAGGGGGTGTCTCACTGCAGCCCGGCGCCGGAACGCTGGGTCAGGGCCTTGGACTCCTGCCCTTCCTTCAAGGCCCAGGCGCGGAATTCCTCCAGGGATGCCGAGGGCGCGGCCAGATTGCCCTGCTTGGCCAGCCTGGCCTTCACATCGGGGTCTTCCAGCGCCTTGGTGCTGGCATCGAACAGCTTCCTGGCCACCTCCTCGGGCAGGCCCGCCGGTGCGAACAGCCCGAACCAGAAGGTGTAGTCAAAGCCCGGCACGCCGGACTCCTTCATGCCCGGCAGCTCGGGAAACAGCGGGGAGCGCTCGGCCGTGCTCACGGCCAGCATGCGCAGCTTGCCCGCCTGGGCCAGCGGCAGCACCGAGGGCGGCGTGCCGAAGGTCAGGTCCACATCGCCGGCGGCCACGGCCTGTATCGATGGCGCACCGCCCTTGAACGGCACATGCAGCATGCGCAGGCCGCCGCTGGCGCCCGCGAACGACAGCGTGGCCAGGTGCGTGATCACGCCTGCGCCCGAGGAGGAATAGCTGAGCTTGTCGGGCTGGCTGCGCGCCAGCGCCACCAGATCGCCCACGCCCTGGCCCGGAAAATCCTTGCGTACGGCCAGCAGCATGGGGGCCGAACTCCAGCGCGTGATGCCCGTGAAGTTGCGCGCGCCGTCATAGCGCGCGCTCTTGTAGAGCAGCTGGTCCGAGCCATAGATATTGGCGCTGCCCAGCAGCAGCGTGTAGCCGTCGGGCGCTGCACGCGCCACATGCTCGGAGGCCAGCGTGGTGCCGGCGCCCGGGCGGTTGTCCACCAGCAGGGGCTGGCCCAGGATCTTGCCGACCTTGTCTGCCACGATGCGCGCCACCGCATCGGCGCCGCCACCGGGCGGAAATCCCACGACCAGCGTGACGGGCCGGGCGGGATAGGACTGGGCCATCGTGCCACCGGCCAATCCGGCCAGCAGCAACGACAGTGCAAAACGCTTGAACATGGCTTGTCTCCTGTTTATTGATACCCCCTGAGTCGCTGCGCGCCTTCCCCCAAAGGGGGACGACACCCTCGGTGCGGGAGCGGCCCTTGCTCGGTGTCCCCGAGTTGGGCCGCGCCGGTTCCGTGGGCTGTGGGCGGTAGGCAGCACCACGGGCAATCTGCGTGTATGCGGGAGGATGCGGTTCAGCGCCCCTTGAACTCCGGACTGCGCTTCTCGCGCCAGGCCCGGCCGCCTTCCTGCAGGTCTTCGGAGGCGATGCTGCGCTGCACCTCGCGCGTGATCTCGGCCACGTCATGGCGGCCGCGCGCGATCAGGTTCAGGTGCTTTTTCATGCCGAACAGGGGGATGGGCGCCATGGCGGCCAGCGTGCCGGTGAGCTGCTCCACGGCCGCGGCGAAGGCGGCGGGATCGGCCAGATGGGTGAG
Source organism: Delftia sp. ASV31 (assembly GCF_016428765.1). NCBI lineage: Bacteria > Pseudomonadati > Pseudomonadota > Betaproteobacteria > Burkholderiales > Comamonadaceae > Delftia > Delftia sp. ASV31. Next base: position 900 of record NZ_JAELTK010000084.1, on the reverse strand, counting down.
GAATCCGCAGGCCTTCATCTCCGGGGCCTGGATGCGCTCGCAGGTCAGGAACAGCCGCTTGGCCGTGTCCAGGCCCAGGCGCGAGACATAGCGCTCCAGCCCACCCGCGTAGAAATGCAGGCCCAGGCGCGCGGCCGGCATGAACATTTCGGCCGCCGTGCTGCCCACGCGAAAGTCGCAGGCCAGGGCCATGTCGGTGGCACCGCCGTAGACGCCGCCGTGGATGGCGGCCACGGTCACGGCGCGGCATTGCTCGATGGCGTCCACCATCTCGCCGAAGCTGCTGCCCTCGGTCTGGCTGCCCTGGATCTCTGATATATCATAACCACTGCAAAAGTACTTGCCTTCGCTGCGCAGCACCACCACGCGCACATCGTCGCGGTGGTTGATATGCTCCATGTGCGCGACCAGCGCGCCCAGGTCTTCCGGGGCCAGCTTGTTGGCCGCTTCGGGGCGCTGCAGCGTGATGGTGGCCAGGTGATCCTGGATGTCGAGTCTGGGTGTCATATGTATCAGTCAGTCAATCAGATATATTTGAATTAGAAAATGCTTCCAGCCAAGCAGCCATTGGAGAAAACCCCGGCCACGTCCAGCCTGCAGGAGCGTATACGGCAATCGCTGGAAGACGAGCTGCGCTCGGGCGCCATGCGGCCCGGCGACGCCATCGACGAGCCGGCCCTGTGCGAACGCTTCGGCGCCTCGCGCACCCTGTCTCTTATACACATCTGACGCTGCCGACGAAATGCGAACAGTGTAGGTGTCGGGGGTCGCCGTGGCATTGGGGGGGGGGGGGGGGGGGGGGGGGGGGGGGGGGGGGGGGGGGGGGGGGGGGGGGGGGGGGGGGGGGGGGGGGGGGGGGGGGGGGGGGGGGGGGGGGGGGGGGGGGGGGGGGGGGGGGGG
>NZ_JAELTK010000083.1:0-27589 GCF_016428765.1 Delftia sp. ASV31 | reverse complement strand
CCCCCCCCCCCCCCCCCCCCCCCCCCCCCCCCCCCCCCCCCCCCCCCCTCTTTTCAAGCAGAAGACGGCATACGAGAACAACGTCAGCGTCTCGTGGGCTCGGAGATGTGTATAAGAGACAGACATTAAATAAGCCATAAAAATAATCACTACATCCCACAAGACAACACGCTGCTGCATACTGCTTGGCGCTCCTCGCGTTGACGAAAAGATGCCTATGAAGTCATTCCACTATCGAATTATCCTGAGCGCCATGAACCGCTCACGTGGGTTGGCTGCGCGCTGCAGTCCTGGCCCCCGACGACGGCATCATCTCGACGGCGAGCGTTGTCGTGGGCGTGGCAATCAGCGCAGCTCAGAATGTATCAACACATCCTCAGTGGCTTGATTCAACAGCCGCATCGACAACTCGATCTCCAGGTTGATGGCCTTTACCTGGTCGCGCTTGTCCGGAGCAGCCCCGGTCTGTAGCGTTCGTCGGAACTTTCGAAGGTCCGAGATCTTCTTGTCCAGCGCCTTCGCTGCGCCATGAGCCCTGGCCAGCGGCACATCCGCCAGCACGGCATCAGCATCCTCGCCCCGCTGAACCCGGGCTTTGAACTCGTTCTCGCTGGTGTTGATGCGCTTGAGGTTCTCGTAGTAGGCGTTGCTCTGGCCGTTGGCGCCGCGCGTGTTCCCGTAGAGGCGGCCCGCCAACACGATCTGATGCGGCGCCAGTTCCTCACCAGTGAAGGCGGAAGTGGTCATGGCTACGGCCTTGTTCACCTCGCGGCCCACGCCGCCAGTAATCTGTTCCACCAAGTACTCGATGGCCTCAGGCGTTGGGCTGACAGCACCGGGCCGCCATTCGTTACCGCCCGTCGCGGCATTGGCAAAGGTGGCCAGCCAACGGTAAGGCTTTGCTGTCGAATCTTTCACTCGGCTCGCACCCGGCGTCGGGTCATTTGAATTCCGGTCTTCTCGGTAGATCTCCCGACCTGTCCAGTCCTTGTTGCGAGCCAGTGCCAGCGCAGGATCGAACCAGGTGGGCGATGCCATCTGTCCCAGATCAGCGGACCCGCCCAGCGGGTTGTAAGCATCGAGGGCCAGCACGGCCATGTCCAGGACGTGCCCCATTCGGCTCTTGGTCGGGTCGTCGTGCACACCCATCTCCACGATGGTGCGGCCGATGTTGGGGAACACATGGAACCCAAGCGGCAGCGGGATGGCCACATAGTCCTGTCGGCCCAGCGGGATGATGATCGCCCGCTCCTTCACAAACTCGGGGATCTTCTTCCATTCGTCGTCAGCGCCATCGCCGCCGCCCATCATCAAATACCCCGCCATGGCCGACACCATGCCCAGGGCCACGCCACCCATCATGATCTTGCGCCCGGCAGGGCCCGTCAGCGTCTCCAGCATGCGTTTGTTGCCCTGAATCGCTGCGTTCACGAAAGCGAAGTGCGCGCCGGCCACGGGCATGTTCCTGCCCTTGCGGTTGAAGTTCACCGTGATGTTCTTGGCGATGCTCGCGGCCTCCTGGCGGCTGATGCCCTGGTCCAGTGCGGCTTTGTAAACGCCCAGGCGTGTTGTGGCTTCCAGGGTTTCGTTGAAGTCCGACAGCCAGGCCAGCAGCGCGCGGCCGCTGCCGAGAGCCTTGCCCTCGCCCACCTGGTCCAGCGCCTTCTGCAGCTTCTTGGCCCGGTCCTGGGGATCGGCGTGCAGGTCACGGTAACCAGTGGTGCCGCCGTCCAGCTGCAGCTGCTCCCACAACTTGGCCCATTCGCTTGTGCCGGCGCCCTCCTCCCGGCGCTCGCGGCGCAGGTCCTTGTAGATGGCGCGGGTGTTGCGCCGGATGTTGCGGAACACCTCGGCCTGTTTGCCAGCCAGCGGCGTGGTGGACAGCTGCAGCATGGCGCCCTGCAGGTCGCGCGCCAGGTTCATGACACCGAACACAGGGTTGTACTGGGTGTTGACCGAGGAGAACCAGCGCGTGATCCAGGCTGCAATCCGAGTGAAGCGGTCCAGTTCCATGGCGTCCAAGTTCTTCATGGCCACAGCCAGCCGCACGGCCTTTTCGTTGCGCTCGTTGAAGACGATGTACCGATCCTTGCCGCCAATGCGCACCGTCACCACGTTGTCGCGCGCCTTGGCGCCCTGATCCACCATGGTCTTGACCAGCCCCGTGTCCGCGTCCAGCGCCTTCTTCTTGGGCAGTTCCAGGCTCCAAAGCTCTTTGTCCGGGTTCTGAGCGGCCAGCAGGTACATGCGCTTGACCACGTTGTTCTTTTCGCCGCGCGTCAGCGCCGCCTCTCGCTGCATGACGATGTGGCTGAGGATGTTGGTCACGCGCTCGTTCGAGCCCGTGCGCCTCTTCGATGCATCGCCCTTCGTGCTGAAACCCTGGCCGATGGGGTGAGCCTTGCTGTCCGGGTGGGCTTCGTCGCGGTGCAGAGGCACATAGTGCTGATAGGTCTTGCGCCAGGCCGACAGCGTGGCCTGGTCCATGAGCCCGTAGCTCTCCAGAGTCTTCAGGGTTCCCTCGTTCATGCGGTCCACGCGCGCGGCCAACTCGTCCAGTACCTGGCGCTGCTCAGGGCTGTAGCCGTCCATGATCGCCTTGGCCTCGGCATCGCTCATGCCCGACAGGGACAGGCGCTCCTCCTCGGTGCCATCGAAGGCCTCGGCGCTGTTCCAGCGGTCTTGGTCGATGAGGGCCTGGCCCAGCGCCTTCTGCACCGGGCCGGTGGCCATGCCCCGGGCCTGGGTGCGCTGTAGCTGACGGCGCAGATCTTCCACGGTCTTGCCGGCGGCCTCGCGCTGGGCCTGCAGTTGCTGAGCGCCGGGGTTGCGCTCGGCCATGACGCGGTTTGCCTCGGGCGCATGCCGGGCATGCAGGAAGCGCTCCAGCTCCTCGATGGCCACGCCCGTGGCGTTCAGGCGCCGCAGCAGCGGCTGCACTTCGTCGCGCAGGAAGTTGGCCGTGCGCTTGGCCACGCGCTTGTGGTACAGCTCCTCGCCACGGTAGGCGTCGTTCGTCTCGCTGACGGTGCCGTTCAGAGCCCGGATGGTGGCCTGGATGCGCTTGAGGTCAATGAACTTGTCCTGCCAGTTGTAGAGGAAGTCATCGACGGAGCGGTAGCCGGTGAGGTCGGCCACCTTGTGCTGCAGGCGGCCGAGCAGGCCCTTGGAGGGTGGCGGCGTGGCCGCGCCGGCAGCGGGGCCGCGGCTGTAGAAAACGCGCAGCTTGGGACTGGGGTCGCCTAGAACTTGTGCGTGCCGCTCAGCAAACCTTCCCAGTACAGCGCCTCGTCCCCGTCGATTGCCTTCACCCTCGCTGCCCTCTCCGCGTAGAAGGGAACGCCAGACAGCCGCTCGCGCAACTGTTCGCCAGCCAGCTTCCGCGTCTCCTGACGCGCTTGCATCCATTCGACGTCTTCTTTCGATGGATTGTCCAACCAAGCCAGCCAATTGCTGTCTTGATAGTTGCTGCCCGGAATCGGATAGTCGGAAAGTGCCTCGTTCGGCATCGTATGCAATCTGATTGGATGAAGGAAATGCATTATCCATTCCCTCCAAGCTGGCCGCAATCATGCGCTCCACATTCCCCACGTCGTCCCCATAGACCCAGCGCAGGCCCGGCACACCGTGGCCGCCGCGCACCTGGTCGGGATGCGGCGCCAGGTGGCGCGTGGTGCCGAACTTCAAGGCGCTGGACAGCATCTGCTCCAGCCGGCGACGCAACGCGGTCTTACTCAGCCCGTGTGGATCGCCGATGAAGATGCTGTCCGTGTTGTGCGCGAAGGTGGAGGCAATGCTGTAGGCCATGGCGCCCGCATCGCCCTGGTCCAGCCGGGACACGTCCAGCCACACGTCGGGCGTGGGCGGCACGTCCTCGGGGTTCACCCCGGGCCGGCCAGTCACAGCCTCCATGCCATCGGCGGTGTAGAGCATGTCGTAGACCTGCTCGCCGCCATACGGGTTGGGCTGGCGCACCGACAGGATGGCCTTCTTTCCACCCGGCATTGTCAATGTGTACTCCTGGCGCCCTGCAATGCTGATCGGCTTGCTCACCACGATTTCCGGGTTGTGCTCCTTTGCGATGGCGGCAAGGTCCGTCTGCTCCGACTTGGGGAAGGTGAAAAGGTCGTCAAGCTCGGACAGCTCCTGCAGCGCGCGGCGGCCCGCGCCGCTGTCCAGGCTGAACGCAGGCTTTGCCGCCGGCGCCGAGGCGGCAGCCAGGGCGCCACGCTCCACCCAGCGGCGCGCCGGCAAGATGAAGTCGCGGATGATCTCCGCGTCCGTCATAGCCAGGTCGCGCAGCGCGGGCACATGGGCGCGCAGCCATGTTCGAATGGCGGCCACGGCACGGCGCACGAATCCCAGCTGGGGCTGGGTCTCGGCCATCTCGGCCAGCACCTCCTCCGCGGCGTAGCGCCGGCCCACCAGGTCGTCCAGCTCGCCATACTCCTGCAGCTTGGCGCGCACCTCGCGCGGGCGGGCCACGATGATCTGGTCCAGCACCGCATCCAGCTTCTCGCCGAAGGCGCCGCGCAGGCCGTGGTGGCCCAGCGCCTCGTGGTACAGCACGCGGGCCGCTTCCTCGGGCGTGGCCAGCTGGCTCGCAACCAGGTAGACCTCGCCATCGAAATAGAAGCCCTTGGGCACGCCCTCCGCGCCCTCGGCTGCCTGCAATTGGTCCGCGTCGCGCGCTTCCTGGGGCACGCGCGGGTCCTGCAGGTCGAACACCACGTTGATGCGCGGCGCGTTGGCCCAGGCCTGGCGCACTTCGTCCACGACCTTCTGCACGCGCGCCATGGGAGCCGGCGGTGCACCGCGCACGCCTGCCGGCGCCGCGCCACCAGCGATGCGTAGCAGTTCCTGCGCCAGGTCTGCCGTCATTGTGGGCGCCACGGAACTCTCCGCGCGCTTGAAAGGCACGCCCGCCGGCTGCTCAGCCCCTTCCTCAAAGCGGGACAGCTCGCTGCGCGTGACGGACAGATCATCCTCGGGATACCAGTAGATGTTCACCTTGTGAGCCTGGTTGCCGGTTTTTCCGCCGCCCACATGCGCAAACCCGCGATAGCCCATGTCCTCCAGGTTGTAGCGAATGCCATCGAAGCGCTCCTGCAGCTCGTCCGCACTCACGCCTTCGTAGCGAGACTCGGCGCGCGCTTCATCGAACAGCTGGGCCAGCGTGGTGATGCGCTCGCCCGTTTCCGTGTTCTCATCGCGGGCGAGGTCGTCCAGGACGCGCTTGGCCATGGACTGCACTTCAGGCTCCATGGGAGCATTCATGTCATACAGACGGACAGGGGAGTGCTCGGCAATCTCATACAGCGTGGGCTCGCCGCCCTGCCCTTTGCGGGTGTAGCCCGCGGCGATGTCGGCGGCGTCTGTGGTGTAGAAACCCTGGCCGTAGATGTTGAGAACGTTGCCGCGGTAGACGCCATCGTTGGTTGGACCGCCTTCGGGCAGCGGACGGCTGGTGCCATGCAGGCGCACGCCCGTACCGCGCGTGTCACGCAGCTTGGGCCGCTGGCTCGCTGCAGGTGCTGCAGCAGTGCCTGGCCACACCGGCCCAGCGGCGGCCGGTTTGTCAAAAACGCCCTGCTGCCCGCTCAGGGCATCCTTCGCGTCTTGGCCCAACTGGAAGTTTTCAGCGCTGGCGGCCTGGCGCTCGGCCACTTCCTTGCGTTCGCGCTCGGCCCGCGCGTCCGCATCTGCCTTGGCATCATCGCGTGCACGGCTGTGCTCGGCCTGCTCCTGCTGAGCCTGCTGGGCCTCGATCTCGTCGGGGGTGTAGCTGGAAAGCTCCAGCGCGGGCGCTACGGCGCCGCTGTCGGCGTCGGCTTGTTGCCCTGGGCGTTCTGCGCGATCTCCAGCAGCTGCTCGCCCTGCTCCGTCTGGCTCTTGTCGCCGTGCTTCTGGCCCTGCTGCATCAGCACGCTCCCCAGCAGCATCGCTGCCAGGGGGTTCTCGGCTGCCTTGCGGGGCTGGGGCTTGCTGGGATTCGGTGCTTGTGTCATTGGTCTGTTGTCGCTGTGGGACGGGTTGGCCGCTCAGTGCGGCAAGGATCGCGGCAGGGCCAACCTGCTCGCCGAACATATCACCGCTGGCCGAGGTCGCCAAGGCTGCGCCCATGTATGCGCGCAGGGACTCCACCAGGCGGTCGCGGCCCACGGGCCGGGTCAGGTAGTGGCCGCTGTACAGCAGGCGCAGCATGCCCACCGTCAGAGCATCGGGCACGTCGCCCGTCAGCATGTCCACCTGCTGCACAGCGTCGTGCAGAGCCGCGCGCTCGCGCCGGGCCTTCTGCACAAGGCGGATGGCCTGCAGCAGGTTCTCGGTCACGTCCACCTCGGCATTGATGGCGCCGCGCTCGGCTGCCAGGCGCAGGTTGGCCCACTCGCCGGCCACGGCCTTGAGGGATTCGCCGATGGCGCGGATGTCGTTGTCGGTGGAACCGAACAGCGATTCCACAAGGTCGCCGTCGCCGTAGGCCTTGTGCACGAGGGCGGCCTGCAGGCGGGTGACGCCGGCCGGCGAGAGCGCGCCGCTGGCATCCACCATGCCGGCCACATCCTGGCCCTGCTCCTGCAGCTTGCCGATGAAGGCGCGGGCAAAGTCCCGGTTCGCGGCACTGTCCAGGGCGCCGCTGTCGAACACCTCCAGCACACCGCCGTCCACCAAGGCCGCGTCGGTGGCGGCCTGCTCCGTGGCGGACAGGCCCAGGGCCTGGCTTTGGCTCTTGGCGCCCATGTTGACCTGGTTGTCCTTCTCCGAATACAGGCGCACCAGCACCGGGGCCTGCATGCCCTCGATGACGGATGGATCGATGCCGTGCATGTCGCTGTCGGCAGCCAGCTCCTGCCGGTAGGCGTTGGCTGTGCCGCGCTCGTAGGCAGCGCGCAGGCCCGCCGTGCGGCCGTTGTTCAGGGCCTTCACGGTGCCAGGGTGGGTAGCGTCGAACAGCGGATTGACGGCGCCGTCCGCGAAGTTGGACGGCTGCACGTCGGCTGCCTCCATCACCGCATACCGGAACGGCACGCGCTGACCGTCGCTCATCACGGCCACGTCGGCCCGGCCCAGCGCCTGCGCGGCGTCGGCTTGGTCGCCCACGGCGAACACCATGGGTGCGCCAGATTCGGGGCTGCGCGAGACGCCCAGCCGCAGGTAGTCCGGGTTCTGGGCCATGCCCTGCATCTGCACCACGCTGGCCGGCCGGCTGCGGTCGCGGTTCTGGATCTCCTGGGCCGGCGTGCCGACGGCGCCCGTGCCTTCGGGGTTGGTGCCGGCGCGGCGCGTCTTCACGGCAGCCCATTCGTGCTGCAGCTGGTCCCAGATGGGCGTGCCCCGGCGCAGGGTAGCCACCTTCTCGCCGCGCTCGTGCACGAACTGGGGCCAGGTCTTGGACCGCACTGCACCAGGATCAAACGCCGGGGCCTGTTCGGCCGCAGCAGCTTCGGCGGCCACGGCCTCGGGCTCCTCCCCCAGGGCTTCCAGATCAGCCTCGCGCGCCGCGTCCTGCTCCAGGCGCTGGGCCAGCGCTGCGCGCTCCTCCTGCTGCACCGGGTTCAGGCCCGTAGTGCTGTCGATCACCTCCAGCTCGGCCAGGCGCGTGGCAGCCGTGGTGCTGTCCATGGATTCGGGCGTGCCATCGGGCTGCTGCACGCGCTGCTGTTCCGTCTGCGGCGCGGCCGGCGCCGCGACAGGCGCCGAGGCCTGGGCGTCCTGCACAGGCGCAGCTGCAGCGCCGTCGCGCTGGCCAGCATCTGCGGTCGTCGCCACGTCCGTGACCGTATTGCCTTCGGCATCCTTGTAGGTCACGTCGATGACCGTGCTGCGCCCGCCGGCATCCGCCTTGGCGCCCCGGTCTTTCACGCCGGCCACCACGCCCCGGGCAGCACCTGGTGCAGATCCGCCCAGCGCGCCCAGCACGAAGTTGGCGGCCGAGTCCTCGCCGATTTCCTTACTGTGGGCCACGCTCTTGGTGCCCAGGTCCGAGGCCACGCCTTCGGTCAGCTCCTGCGTACCCTCCTCCAGCGCCGAGATGCCCGCGCCTGCCGCCGTCTTACCCAGCACCGAGCGGCCGGCCACGCGGGCCAGCAGCGGGTCGAGCCCACCCGTCACCAGCTTGCCGGTGAAGCGGTCGCCGAACGTGGCCACGGCGCCCTGCAGCAGCGCAGAGGCGTCCTCGGCCTTGGCGCTGGTGATGCGCCTCGCCTCGTCGGGCGCCGCTCCGGCATCGATCATGCGGCGGTACAGCGGGCTGGTGTCCAGCAACTGCTCGTGCGACTGCTTGGCGATGAACTCCCGCGCGTTCTCCACGCCCTCGCCCGCTGCCATGGCGCCGCCCACCGCGCCGGCTGCGCCCGGGCTGCGCGTGGCCAGCGCCGTGGCCACGACTGGGAACATGCTGCCGAACACATCAGCGCCCTGCATCAGGAAGCCGCGCACAGACGGGTCCTTGCCGAAGTCGATCTCGCCCTTGAGCAGGTTGCCCGTGATCTGGGAATTGGCCACCGCGTCCTGCGTGGCCTGGCTGGTCGTGTCGTTGATGGCCTTCTGCGCATCGCGGCCGGCGCGGGCCAGCGTCTCGGCGCCCGGCAGGCGCACGCCCACGGCCGCGCGCTCCGCCTGCAGCTCGCGGCGGTCACGCTGCTGCTGCGTCATCGGGCCGTTGATGGCCTCGTCTGTGTCAATGCCTGGGATGAAGGCACCGCCGGGCATGACCGTGGCGGGGTCGCCGCCGGCGCCGTTGCGCACTGTGGCGCGGATGCCCGACTGCGCAGCCTCGGGCACTGCAGCCACGCCAGAGAGGGCGGCGCCGCCCGCGCGCTTGAACACGTCGGTGATGGCATCCGCCACATAGCCGCCTATGCCCTGCGGCTTGGACTTGGGCACATCGATAGAGATGCCGCCCAGCTCGAACAGGTCAACGTCGCCAGTTGGGGCCGGGGTTGCCGTCTTCGCCGTTGGATCGATACCGGCAATCTCGAACAGGTCAACGCCGCCATCGGCGGCGCTTTGGGGGGTCTGGGGCATGCATTACCTCGCGGATAGAACTCCGTCGAGGCTGTCAGGCTTGGTACGCACCTGAGCGCAAAAGTGAACCTGTTCTCTACTTATTCTTTTGTAATCTTATACTTGAAGGGATTTCATTTAGAAATCAATAGAGACACTGACATGCTTAAATTCCTGGAAAAACTTTTCGCCAGCACCATATCCCGCAAGCTCAAAAGGTTGAAAGATTATTGTGAGAATTCAAAGCCAAAATACTCTGTAGGCAAAGAGATTATATTGACAATAAACAATGGGGCCGATGCAACACAATACTATTCAGCTACAGTCATCACAAATTGCTCTCACTTAGGCGACGCAACCGGAGCATATCAGCTATTCAAATCTCCGATGTTCCTCAACCTTGAATCACTGCTTAATCACATGACACAACAGGTTGCAGAAGCCGCAAATGATTTCCCACTCATCAACTTCATAAAATATCAAGACGGGATATTCAAATTTTCAAATGGTGAGTGGGTTGAAACAAGTCAGTCAAAGCGAGAGCGACTCAACCTCATAACCAACAACTTCAAGTAAAAGCCAGTAAAAATAGCGGGGGCCATTCTTCGTACACGTCTAGGACGTGCCTACTTGATGAGACCCTGGGAACGCAGCTTGTCGCGCACCTGGTCCTCAGTCATGCCGTACTTCTTGGCCGTTGTGGCAATGGCTTCCGGCGACATGGCTCCTTGCACGGCCGATGCCCGGCCGGCTTTCTCACCACGGGTGCGCTTCACATCAGCGGCATTGAATTTCACCAGCCCCTCATCCACGTCCCGAATGTTCGGGTTGTCGGCCATGAACTCCTGGAAGCGCCGCTCCTTATCCATGTCGCGCTTCACTGTGTCCTTGTCCCCCGCGAATCGACCGGGGATGGTTTCCCCAAAAGCCTTCTGCACCTTCACCGGGTCATAGTCGTACTTGGCCTTGGCGTTATCAGCCCCGGGGGTCTGCATGATGCCCGCGCGCACCGCCCGGATCTGGGTGTCCGAAATGCTGGGGTTTGACTCGCGCGCCATGGCCTCGCGTACATCCCGCAGTTCGCGCTTGTCGTTCAGCCGCTCGCGGCGGTCCTCCATGGCAATGCCGTGCGATGCAGCAGCACGGGCATCGGCCCCAGCTGCACGCTGGTCGGCATGGTCGGCTCGCCGGTCTGCTTTCAGCTGCAGCTGATTGCGGAACTCGTCCTGGCTGTATTGGTAGAGCGCGCCGGGGTTCTCCAGGGACTGGAGCATAGCCATGGCCTCGCGTTGGTCTTTGGCCCGCAGCGGCGCCAACGGCTTGCCATCGATGCCCGTGCGGTTCATCACAAGGCCGCCATCCTTGTCCGCCTCGATGCCCGTGACCTTTGCGCCGCTGGGCACGAAGCGGTTGTAGAACTCGGCGACGGCGCCATAGTCCCCGCTGCCCAATGCGGCCATAGCGGGGCCGAGCGCCTGTTTACGCTCGGCCGCGTCCATCTGGATCTTGATATGGGCGGTCGAGAGGTTGTCTTTGAAAGCCTTTTCCGCTTCGGCCATGTAGCCGCCCTGGGCCAGCTTGAACGCACGCTGCTGGTTGGACTGCAGGTAGTCCGTGGCCGTGGGGGCTCGGCGCTTGCCGTCTTCGCCCATCAGCGAGGATTCGAAGGCTTGGCCCAGTTCCTTGTCCAGCGCCTCGATGCCATCCTCTCTGGCCCACTGCTTTTCCTCGCGGGCCTGGCGCTTTTCAGCATGCTGGCCCTGGCGGAACTGCTGACGCATTTGCAGGCCGCGCTCGGGGTCCGTGCGGCCGATCACGTCGGCCATGGCCAGCATGCGCGTGCTGTCCTGCTGCTCGCGGCTCATCGAGCCCTGCGTGCGCTCGCCCATGAAATCGGTCACGCCCTGCATGGCGATGGTCTTGGTGTCGCCGGCATCGTTGCGCGCGACATAGGCCTTCTGGGCGTCGTCAAAATCGATCTTGTATCCCTTGGCGGCCAGGCCTTCCAGCTCCTTGCCCTGGTCCGCGGTGTAGCCCGTGGACTCCACGGCCGTGGCACTGGCAATGCCCTTCAGAGCCTCTTTCTGCGCAGCCTGGTCGCGCGCATCGTTCATTTGCTGACCGGCGCGATAGGCATCAGCAATGCCCCGCGTAAATTGCTGGCCCTGTGCCAGGCCCGCAGCGAAGCCATTTCCCAAATTCATTATTCGCACTCCTTCAATTCGCTGTCCAACTCCTGCACCCGGCGCGCCAGCTCGGCGCGGATGGTCTGCAGATTCACTCGGTACTGCCCCACCTTGTCGGGGTGCAGCTGCTTGAGATAGGCGGCCTTGCCGTCGTCCCACCATGCACTGCAGTGCAGGCACTCGGGCGCGCTGATGGCGCGGAAGGTGTCGTAGACGGCATTGCGCGGAGCACCGACCTCCTGCAGGAACTGGAACACCTGGTCATGGCTCCAGTGCAGCAGCGGCAGCAAGACCTCGTAGGCATCGCCTGGGCCGCGCGCCGGCACCTGGCCGGTGTCGGCCAGCTTGGTGCCGCGAATCACCACCTCGATGCCATCGGCCAGCATGCGCTGGTGCATGGGCTGCATCAGGTTGGCCACGCAGCAGTCCATGCGGCCCACCAGCGGCGTGTCGCTCATGCCGTAGGCGCGGCCGATCCAGCTCGATTGCGCCGTGGTCACGTCGCTCGGGATGCCATGGGCTGCTTTCCAGGCGAGCACGTCCGTCTGCACGGTGCGCAAATCTGGAATCCACGCGCGCACCTGGTCCACGACCGCGTGTGTTTCCGGGATGGTGTCGCCCGTGGACAGCCAGTAGACGGGCAGGCCCTGCTCCACCAGCGGGCGCAGCAGGTACAGGCATGCCAGCGAGTCCTTGCCCCCACTGAAATGCAGCGCTGCGCGCCGGCCAGCAATCGCCTGGCCCACGCTGTCGGCGATGTGTGCGGCCCGCATCAGAAGAACATGGCCGCAGCAGACAGGCCCGCGCCCACGATGGCACCCGTCCCAGCCCCCTGGGTGGCCTGCGACTGTTGGTAGGCCTGAGACTGCTGGCCCCACATGTTGGCCGCGCTGTTGCCAGCGTTGCCGGCCATGCCAGCCGCCTGGCCATAGCCGGAGTTCAGGCCAGCAAGGCCGGTGTTGGCGATGTTCTGGCCCGAGGCGCCATAGCCGGCCGTGGCGGCCGTCGTCTGCATGCCCATGGCGGGATAGCCGGCCAGTGCATTCGAGGCCCGATCCGTCAGCGCTCGCCCTTCCGCGCGTGCAGCCGTTCGGGCCGAGTTCTTTCCGGCGGCAGTGGCCAGCGCCTCGCTGGCAACCAAGGCGTTGGACCCGGCGCCGTACTTGCCATCGGCGGGATTGATGCCCATGCGGGCCATTTCCGCGCCCTGCGTGCGCTTGGCGCTTTCGTATGCGTTGGAGACATCGGCAGCCGCCTGGCCCGCCAGCTCCTCGCGCTTGCCCTCCGTGTCGAACGTGCGCGCGTCCTCCACCATGGTGTCCTGCAGGCCGGTCAGCTTGTCGCGGCGCCCCAGCGCATAGTCGCGGTCGGACTGCGACTGCTCCCACGCGGTGCGCGAGGTGTCGAGCGCGAACTGCGTCTGCTCCTTTTGGAGCGGCGCCATGTCGTTCGCATTGCCGATGATCTGTTTGATCATGTCGTCCTGGATGCCCAGGTTTTTCACCTGGGCTTCGACCAGACGCGGGTCGGGGGCGGGCGTGCTGCTGCCCTTGCCGCCTTCCATGGTCATCGATCCGCCGGGACGCGGCCAGAACGCGCGCTCGGGCAGGAAATCAAATTCAGTCGTGTGCCAGCGCATGCCTGCACTCCTTTTTCCACATCACAAAAATAAGCACGTCGCCGCCGTCCGGCGCCGCGCCGTGTAGCCGGGCCTCCTCACGAAACCCCAGGTGCTGGTTAAAACGCCGCGCCAGGGCGTTGCTCTCGTTCACGTAGCCGCTCACGCGCTCCACGCCGCACACCAGAAACGGATAGGCAAAGCAGGCGCGCAGGTAGTCGCGCACGAGCCAGCGCGCGCCGGGCTCTGCCGCAACGTGCATCCAGAGGTTGCGGCCGTTGAAGCCTTCGTAGAGCACGCCGGCCACGAGTCGGCCGCCACGGCGCAGGCCAATGGCGCGCATGTCCTGGGAACGTGCCAGGCCCGGCACCAGGCCCTGCATGAAGGGCAGCACCGCGTCGAGGTCATATTCGAGGGAATGGGGCATGCCGAGCACGGTGGCAGGCTTGGCACGCATCAGGCCGGCGGAGTGGGCCAGACAATGGCCAGCGGGTCGGCCTGGTCGGTGATGTCGCGCAGGGCTTGGCGGTAGGCCAGCCAGCGGCCGGGCACGGGGTCGCCCGTCTCCTGTGCGCGCAGCGTCACCCAGTCGCAGGCGGCCAAGCGCGCGTCGCGCTGGGCACGCACGGCCGCCCAGGCCTGGGCTAGGTCGAGGGTCCAGGACCTGCTGGCCACGTCGAAGCGGTGGAACGAGCTGGGCGCCGCCGGCACAGCCACCAGGCCGCCATCCCAATAGAAGGCGTTCGGGTCTGGCACGGGATGCGGCACGCGGCGAAAGCTCCCATTCGCCCCGGGAAGATCCTTGAGGTGGCGGCACGGCGCGCTGCCCGAGCGCAGGATGCGGCCGGCGCCATCGATCTGGATGAAGTGGATCATCGGCGGCCTCCCGTGGCAACGATGTTGGACAGGAAGACCGTGACCGTCTCGCCGGGCCCGGCCGTGGCCACCAGGCGGTACTGGGTCCAGCCTGCGGGCGGGTTGGCGTCGAAACAACTGTTGTGGGCCGAGGTCCGGTAGCCGTTGGGCATCGACGTGCCGGTGTACTGCAGACCGATCCCGCCCCGGTACAGCGTCAAGCTCAGGCTGCCATTGCTGTTCACGGGCATGGCGTTGACCAGGGCGATGACCACGACGCCGGAGCCACCCTCTGCGTTGTTCACCCATGCAGAGCACAGCTCCACGGACTGCCCGCCCGACAGCGTGACCTGGCCGCCGGAGCCGCTGGCCATGGAAGTGACCGAGCCGCCCGCGATCTGCAGCGTGCCAATGGCCGCCTGGCCGATGTAGGCCGTGCCGATGGCCGCCGTGTCCATGAACACGCCGATGTTGTTGGACGTGATGCGCTGCAGCCGGTTGATGAAGTCGCTGGTGTTCATCGTCGTGCCGTCCGGAAACGCCACGGTGTCGCCGATGCGGGCCTTGTCCTTGGTTGCCAGTGGCCCCAGGCCGTTGACCTGGGCGGCCTTGAGATTGCGCAGCCACTGCGCATCCAGGCCGTTGGCGTCCAGGATGACGTTGCCGGCGTTGTCGCGCACGGTGAGGCCGCGCGTGTCCACCTTGCGCGCCGCCACGGTGCCGTCCACCAGCAGGTCGCCGTTGAGCACGGCGGCCGGGATCAGCCAAGCCGTTCCCATCCAGTGGCGCGTCTGCGTGAAGCCGGCGCCGTTGCTGATGGTCACGGCATCGCCCACGATCAGGTGGTTGGTGTTGGGCGCGCTGCCGCTGTTGCCCAGGGCCTGCCAGACGGCCTGGCGTGCGGTGGCATCGCTCCAGAAGCTGCCGCTGGCCGACAGCAGCACCGAGCCGCGCAGGCCGTCCACGAGCTTCTTGCCCAGGCCGTCGATGCGCATGTTGCCCTTGAGATAGACGTTGCGCTGCAGGTAGATGCCGTCGCCATCGACGCCGAACACCACGTCCTCGGGCCGCGGCGTGCTCATCTGGCCGGCGTTGTAGCTGGGGGAGACGATGGCGAACTTGTCGGCCATGATGATGAAGGCGCTGGAGGTCTTGCCATTGACCTCCTCGGCCGCGATGCCGTAGCCGGCCAGGGCCCCGCCGGCCTGCACCTTGAGCGTGTACTGAGCGCGCAGCCCCTCGCTGTAGCCGGCCAACACCGTCATCTCCTGCTCCAGCATGGCGCGGCCCGGTTTGCCGTCCTGGTAGTAGTTGCCCAGGGACGCCTGCAGCTGCAGCACGTTGGTGGCCATGGCCCGCTGGCCGTCCGCGAACGCCGCCTGCGTGGCGCGCAGGCCTGCGCTGGCGTTGCGCAGGCTGGCCGTCACCTCACGCACGGCCATGGCCAGGCTGCGCACGTTGGTCTGCACCACGGTCTGCAGCTCGCGCACCTCGGCGCCGCGCTTGGCGGCCTCGTCGGCGATGGAGCGCAGCAGCTCGTCGCGGATCTCCTGCGCCAGGTGGTCGAAGCGGCTGGGGTCGTCCAGGGTCTTGGCCAGGCTTTTGAACAGGCGCGACTCGATGATCTCCTTGGCAAAGCGGTCCACCGCCACGATGGCGGACAGGCCGCCGCCCAGGTCGATGACCGTTTCGCCCTCGCCGGGCGTCTTGTCGGTGGCCAGCAGCTGGGTGACGCCCTGCACCGATCCCTGCAGGTCCAGCAGCTCGCGCAGGGTCACCCCGCGCTCGAACTCGTTGCCCCGGGCGCCGGAGCGCACTTCCAGGTGCTCGGTCACGGCCTGCATCCAGTTGGACAGGGCCTTGTCCTGGACGTTGACCCGGGCCAGGGCCGGCAGGCGGGCCGCGCCCGTGTCGATCTTCTTGCGGTTGGTCATACGCTGCGCAGCTCCTCCGTGGTCGAGCACAACACCACGCTGGTGACGCGGGCCGCGCCCTCGATCTCCACCTGGTGCTCCAGCCAGCGCCCGGGCGGCAGGCGCTGCGGCTGCAGGTCGGTGAACTGAGCCGTGTGCTGCAGCTGGCCGTCGCCCCACAGGCGCAGCGTGATCTGGTGCTGCGCGTCCTGCAGACCGTAGACCTTGGCCCAGGCCAGCGGCAGCTGCTGGCCCTGGGTGGCCAGGCCTGTGCGCCAGCGCGCCGTGCGCAGGGCATCGCCCGTGAAGCATTCCAGGATGTCCTGGCCGCGCGCCACGTACATGAGGTCGTTGAAGCGATCCACCCAGACGGCGGTCACGCCAGGGCCACCCAGGTCGGTATGGCCCAGCTTGGCCCCGTCCTGCGCGCTGAACGCCAGGCAGCCGCCGCCGGCCCCGGCGTAGAACAGGTAGTAGACGCCCTCGTGCTCGGCCGCGAACATGCTGGACGGCTGCATGCGCTGCCAGTCCTGGCGCGCGATCAGCTGCCGCGTCACCACCTGCACGCCGCCCGGGCTGGCCAGGCACAGGCCATCAGGCGAGGCAAACAGCACGCCGCCCTGCACGGGCACTATGGAGCGGCGCGCGCTGCAGGACTGGTTGCTGTCCAGCTTGATGGCCGACATCTGCGCCGAGTGCGCGCCCGTCACGAAGTAGGGATTGCCGGCCGTGCCCACGAACAGGGTCTGGTCGAACACGGCCATGCCCACGATGGGCCATTCGGTCGTGACCTGGTAGTCCACGGGCCAGGCGTAGGGCACGTAGGGCTCGCAGAAGGCCACGGTGTTGTCGATGAAGCCGGCCATGATGCCGTTGGGCATGCCCGTGAGCCCGCGCAGGTAGGGATTGGCGCCCACGCTGGGCTTGTTGTCGCCCTCGTACTGGCCGTCCATGCGGTACGGGGGCGCGGCCCAGGTGAACTGCGGCTGCAGGCTGTCCAGCTCCTCGCCCTTCTTGTCATCGAGGAAGCTGGCCACGGAGATCTGCAGCTCCTGCACCAGTTGCCAGGCCGCCGCTGCGGCCGAGGCGTTGCTGCGGTAGATGCGCCACTTCACGACGTGGCGCGCGGCATGCTGCTCGCCCGTCATGGCCTGGGGCCGCTGGATGGTCACGGTGTCATTCTGGTCCACCTCCAGCATCTCGGAGATGGGCGACGGCTCGGACTCCTCGCCCCAGTCGGTCACAAAGGCCACGACGTAAAAGCGCGAGTCCACCACGCGCTCCACAGTCTTGCCCGCCAGGTCGGCCACGCCGCCCAACTGGTCCAGCCAGGTGCCGATCACGGCCGTGTCGCCCGTGGCGGCGATGTACTGGCTGGCCAGCTGGGTCTGGATGCTGGACACCAGGGTGGCGCAGCGCTGCTGGATCTCCACCATGCGGGCATTCAGGCTGGCCGCCTGCGAGGTGGCAGCGGTCTTGCCTTCCGTATAGGTGTCCAGGGCCTTGTAGTAGGCCTCCAGGTCGCGCCTGTACTGCACCCAGTCGGCATGCTCGATGGCGTTGTTGTCGGAGTCGAAGTAGTACTGCGCGGCCTTGGGCTCGCTGGGCTTCACGGGCGCAGCGCCGGGCGTGGCCCAGGCCTTGGCCAGGCCCAGGTCGGCGAACTCCTTCACCAGCTTGTCCAGCTCGCTGCGCCAGTTGGCGCACTTGGTGCCGGGGGCCACGGCCTCCTCCACCAGGTCGGCCAGCTTGGCGGCCTGGTCGGCCGTGAGCACGGTTTCACCGGAACGCTCGCCGGCCGTGTCCGGAAACTCATGCTGCTGCAGCGCCTCCACCAGAGCGGGCCGGCGGAACGGGTAGCTGAACGGCATGGCGGCCAGTGGGATGGCCCAGCCGCTGGCCGTCTTGACGGCACCCAGGCGTGTAGTGTCCATCTCGCACGCAGCCGCGCGGGCCGCCGTGACCACGGCGTAGAGGTTGCCAGCCGAGGCGCCAGCGCCTACGGCGGTGGACAGGGACAGCCCGTAGTTGGACGTGGCGCCGGCATAGGCCTTGCCATTGGCATCCCAGCGGATGGCCTCCTGGTGGCCCTCGTGCTGGATCACCGTGGCCAGCAGGTCCGCGCGCACCAGCTCGGCGAAGTCGCCATACAGCCAGGTCTTGGCCTCTTCGGTCGTGAACTCGTCCACCACCTGCAGCGCGACCGTGGGCTTGACCGGGCGCACCACGCCCAGCAGCCGGTCGTTGCCGCGCACGTCCAGCGCACGCGGCGCCGCGCTGCCGTCGTTGGTGGTCTGGTAGGTGCGCTCGGTAGCCTCGTCGTTGATCTGGCCCTTGACCAGGGACAGTTCCTGCGCCCAGGAGCGGATGGGCGCGGCTGGGTTCTGCACCACGGCTCCGCTGGCGTCTCGCGCAAAGCGGTGCAGCGTGCGGGTGCCGGCCAGGCATGCCGAGTGGCGCCGGTCGGTGGCCAGCGGCCAGAACTCGGAGCTGGGCAAAAAGAGATTGAAGTGCTCCCGGGCGAAGTTGGCGCCCAGCGCGCGATCGGACACGCTGGGCGCCTCGCCCGGGAATGCGGACAGCTTGTAGGTGGTCATGGCCTGCAGGCTGGCAGGCTTGGCACCAACGTCCTACGCGGTCAGGGCTGGCACCTGGCCTGCCAGGATCTGCGCCGCGCGCTCCTCGCTGTCCAGCAGGCCGTAGGCGCCCATCATGTTGATGAAGGTGACGGTGCGGGTGTCGCTCAAATCCACGCTGGTGCTGTCGCGGTAGGTGGCAATCCCCGTGCGCACGTCGGCGCGCTGGTCGATGGAAAGATGCTTGATCTTGGGATTGAAGGTCGCGAACTCCTGCACGTCAAAGTTGTCCAGGATGCGCTGCTCGCTCAAGGTCAGCAAGGCGCGAAACTGACCTGGCGTCAGTTCCGGTTGTGGATGCGGGACGTTGAAAAAATCAGACTGATTCATCATGCCACCCTCAAAAACATGGAGGTATCGGTTGTAGGCTTGTTTGGGTAGGGCAGCCCGACATAAGAGACAGCACGAAAAACGTCCCGCGAACCGCCATGCGAATAAACAATAACCAAATCTCTATTCACTTTGACTCCCGCTCCCAGATATGATGTTCCAGGCGAAAATGCGGCAGCTTCAATTTTCCCGCCCAAGGGACGTTGCGTAAAATAACAATTGGAGGCAACTCCCGACCCCGATCTTCCGTAGGCATCAAGGCAATAATTTCGGTTGGATTTCAGCATTGCGCCCCAACTACCCCAAGAAACGACTTCGCCCACGGGGCCAGTAGGATAGTAGCCCTCCCCTGGGGTGCTCGATGTTGCTGGGATCCATGAAGCAACCAGCTTCATATCGGCATCATACAGGCGAACGTCCATGCTGTAGGAATAAGTCCCACCAACATAATAAACGTTATTACCATAGACCAACCACAATTGCTGCTGTTCATCCCATGCCATGGTCATTGCCGGATGCACACAAATCACGTAAGGCTGCGAAAATGCACCCAGATTTGTATCAAACTGATAGACGTAGGTGTAGGTGGTGTTTCCATTTGCATAGGAGCCTACGCCAGCCATGTTAAAAACAACAAAAAGACTTCTACCATTTCCGGCAACTCCACACAGCGAATAGCTCGCGCTATTGGCACCGGTTGCCGGCAAGCTGACAGCAGTCAGTGTGGTTCCTGTAGAACTGAGGCGGTAAAGATGGTTATTGTTGGCTGCTGCCATATTAAGCGACAGGTTCAAACGTGAAACCCAGAATTCTCCATTGATATAGTCGAGTCTGCAGGGATACGTCGTACCGCCCGGGAGGGCCGCTTGTGCGGGAGTGAGTGTTCCAGCCCAAGATGTAAAATTGTCTGTGGAACGGATAATTGTTCCATCTCGCGCCATTGCAAGCCATACACCATTGCCATCTGTAGCAACAGACCAAGAATATCCGGAAGCACTGGCAAGCTTTCCGCGCGAGATCCAGTTATCTCCCGTATCTGTGGAAACAAATACGGTACTGTCGTAAGCCACTGCAACCACCGTATTTTTCCCGTCGGTTGCCATGTCACTTATGGGAGCGTTCGGGGGCTGGCTGGATTTTGCCGCCATATGCCCGACAGGTTTAAGGAAGTCCGGAATTTTGGGAAATATCGCAGACCTCGCTAGCGTCCCAGCGCGCAAATAAGTTTTTCCCTGTGCCCTTTGTATCCCATAGGGATCTGACACGTCGGGTAAAAGGTTGACGCTGCCAATGGGTGGCAGGCTATTGACTCCCAGCAAATCGCTCAAACTCTGATTCATTATTCCATCTCCCATCGGCCAATCTGCACACAACGAAAACTCAACTCACCGGGCAAATTAAAATCGGCATCCAGGCCGACATTCATGCCCATCAGCAAATCGGCGCCTTGCGGATTGATCGTCAATGTGTTGGTTCCAAAACTCTTGCCGTGGTCCCGCACCCCGAAACGCAGGTCCACGGCCGAGGCCGCAGGCGCAAGCAGCGTCACCGGGCCTGCCGCCGTGTTGACGCGCGTGACCTGGCCCACGGGCAAGGTCGCGCCGTTGTCCGCGGACGTGAGCACGGCGGTATTCGAGGACAGGCCCGCGCCATCGGCAGCCGGCCCCAGGCGCCGCCACTTGCCACCGCTGCCGTCATCGAACCAGGCGTATTCGATCCAGGCGCGGCTGTCAGAGGTGTTGACCCAGGTGTCACCCGGCGAACCACCGGCCGGCTCCGCGTTGGAGAAGGTCCGCAGCTTGAGCCGACCATCGAGCGCGCCCTGCAGGCCCGCCACCGTGCTGATGGCCTGCGTGCCTGTGTGCGTGCTGCGGTCGCGCAGCTGGGCGTCCGTGGCGTTCTTGGTGGCCTGCGGAGCCATGCCGTCCAGCTTGGCCTTGTGCTCGGCCGTGAAGTCCTCGGCAGACAGGCCCTTGCCCGCCACCTTGTCCACCTTGTTGGCCAGGGCCGCCTGCTGCGCGGTACTCACGGGCTTGTCCGCGTCGGCCGTGTTGTCCACGTTGGGCAGGCCCACCATGGACTTGCTGATGCCCGACACCGTGCCCGTGAACGTGGGGTTCTCCTTGGGCGCACGCGCATCGAGGGCGGCCTGCAGGCCCGTGATGGTGCTGATCGCCTGGGCGCCGGTATGCGTGGTCCGGTCGCGCAGCTGCGCGTCCGTGGCATTCCTGGTGGCCTGGGCGGCGATGCCCTCCAGCTTGGCCTTCTCAGCGTTGGTGAAGTCATTGGCGCTCAGGCCCTTGCCGTCTTCGCGGTCCACCTTCACGCCCATGCCGCCGGCGGTCAAGCGCAGCTCCAGCAGATCGCCGGCCACATAGGCGCGCGGCGCCGTGCCTTCCTGGCCGCGCAAGACCGTGAGCCGGCATTCACCGATGACCGAGTTGTCCACGGCCGTGATGTGCAGGACCTCGTAGTCCGACTCCAGCGAACCGCTGCGCTTGTAGGCTGTCAGCACATACCAGGAGCCCGGCTCGGGGTTGCGCAGCAGGCCGGCCGCGCCATCGGACACGCGCAGCACGCCATAGTCCAGCTCGGTGGCCGGGGCGCCTGTCTGCGGCGCCGCGCGCACGTCAGCAATGAACTGCGTCTGGAAGTTGTTGAGGAACAGCTGCGGCATTTCTATTTTTCCTTGATGGGCACGATCAGCTCCACCTCCTTGGTGCGGCCGTCGTTGGTCGTGGCGGCCACGCTGATCTGGTACTTCTGGCCATCGGCGCCGCCCGCGTAGATCCAGACCTTCACGCGCTGGCCCACGAAGGCATAGGACGGCGGCATGGGCATGGCCGGCCGCACCTTGAGCTCGACGGAAACAATCTCGTCGCCTGGCGGAAACCAGTCAGCAAACTCGATGTCGTAGTCCTGCGTGTCAGCAGGCTGCATGGGGGACGCACGGAACATGCTCTGCCCTTGGTCGGTAACGTAGAAGGTGGTCATTCCTGCGGGCACGAGGAAGGTTCGAGATTCGGGCGCTGCCTCATCGAAGGGCAGGCGCCTGTGCACGGCCGGGTCGATGTCGATGAAGGCCACGCCCTGGGCCGAGAGCGGCGCGCGCACCAGGCGGTGCGGATCGACGGCGCCACGCGCCAGGCCCTGGGCCAACACGGCCAGCCGCGCCTCGACGCGGCCCTGGGTCACGATGAAGGCCTGGCCCTTGCCGTCCACGGGCGAGCGCAGCCAGCGGCGCACGTAGATCTGCCCATCCGCCTTGCCGCGCGCGGCCGGCGCCGACTGCACAGGCCCGCGACGCAACAGGTGTGTCTGGGGAGTGAACTGCGCCTGCAGCGCGGCAGCCACAGGACTGCGTGCCAGTACATGGGCATTGACGGTGACCTGGGCCGTAGCCTTGGCCACCACCCTCCCATAGACGGGCGGCAGCGTGACCTTGACGATGGCGCGGCCCGTGGTAGCCAGTAGGCTGCGCACATGGATGCGTCCCAGCACACCCTCGACGGCCGCCCGTGCCACCGAGTCGGCCGAGAGCTTGGCGTGCACGCGGCCCAGCGGGCCGGTAAGCGCAGCAGCGGGGGCCGAGTTCACCACGGCATAGGCGAGCACGCGCCCGCCCACGCGGACGCGGGCATAGCCCTTGGCGTCCACGCGGATGCGCACCACGGGGTCAGCTGACCGGCCGTTGAGTGCGAACCCGTTGAGAGCGCCCCGGTTCATGGCTTACAGCAGCTGCAGCGTGAAGTCGCCAGTCAGCGCCTGGCTGTCCACCACGAACACGTCGTTGATCTGCAGCGTGCGCGGCGACGGCAGCGGCTCGGAATACATGAGCGTGGCCGTGCCATCGGTGGCAGAGTCACCTTCCATGATCCCGATGTGCGTGACCGTGACCTGGGCGCCCGTGACAGGCGGGAACTCCGCGCGCACGGCGTTGTAGGTGGCGCCGTTGTTGGGCGCGGCAAAGGCGCCCGTGGCCACGCGCTGGTACCAGGGTGCGGCCACTTCGGTGCCGGCGGTGAATGCATCGGTAGGGTCGGCCGTGAACAGGGCGAAGTAGGCGTTGCGGATGGCCGGGAAGGCCTGCTTGCGCAGCGTGGCGCTGATGATCGCGTTGGCGAGGGATGTGCTGAAACCAGCCATGACGGCTCCTATGGCTTCGAGCACTCCAGCGCCCAGATTGAAGATGCCTGCCAGGATGGCAGGCTTGGTTCACTTCTGGGCCACGGCCGTGGTGGCCGCAGCCTGGGCATGAATGCCCAGCGCCTCGTTGTAGAGGGAGCGGTGAGCCGCCGCGATGGTGGCGTTGCCGCCGAACTCGGCGTCGATGGACCAGGCACGGAACAGCACGAAGTGCCGCAGCGCGTCCATCCAGCGCTCGGGCACGCTGGGCGTCCCGTTCTCGTCGGCCAGGTCCACGGCCGCGACACCCACCATGGCGCGCACCTTGGTGCCGGCGGCCACGGGCGGATAGACCAGGAATTCCTGCGGCGTGCCCAGGTCGTGCATGTAGTGCTGCACCTCGCGGCCCGGGGAGCCAGAGCGCCAGGCGCCGGCCACGGCGTCCAGCACCCACAGGTCGGTCTTAGTGATGCGCCGCTGCGTGGCGTTGGCGTTGTTGGTGATGTCGATCAGCGTGAGCACGTCGGCCGGCAGCTCCTGCCGCCATCCGGCGGCCAGCACCAGGTCGCGCGGCTGGGCCATCTGGTCGGGCCGCTGCTCGGCAAAGGCACGCTGCGCGGCGTTGAACCAGTCCAGCAGGTCCTGGCGCGTCCAACGGATGTGCCCCTTGTCCTGCAGGTCGCGCGCTGCATCGTCCAGCAACTGGGCCACCGTCAGAGCCATGACGCCCTCCCCCGCGAGCCGCGGCTGGTGTTGGAGCGCCACACGTCGGCCGTGGCGTCATCCATGGCGCGCTGGAAGAACGCCAGGGCCACGCCGGCCTGGTCGGGCTTGTAGTAGTCCGTGCCCTCGGTGGCCAGCAGCTCGGCCTTGGCGCCCTCGCGGATCGCCTCATGGTAGAGCGAGGCCACCTCGTCGGGCACGCTGTTGCCGCGCAGGGACGGCATCAGCGAGGCGTAGACCTGCAGGCGGCCCGTGCTGCCCGTGCGTACTGTGAATTCGCGCAGGTTCGTCGTGACCAGGTAGAGCTTGCCGCGCAGCTCGTGCTGCCAGGGATCGGCAGGCAGATCGCGCGCCTTGGCCACCTCCAGCGGGCGCCCGGCCAGCGTAGCGCGCTCCAGCCGCAGCAGCTCCGCGCCCTGGGGCAGCTCGAAGGTGTATTCGGCGAAGGCCTCGCCGGTCACGTCGGCAGGCTCCAGCCACTCCTGCCAGGCGCGCGTGGCCTTGAGGAACGTGCGCGCGGCGCGGTTCAGCGCCATATGGATGAGCGGTACCGGCGCCTTCGGGGCGGCCAGGACCAGCTCAGGCATCCAGTTCTCCCAGCTGGCCATGATGCGATCAGCCGGTCACGTTGGAAGCGCGCGAGGCCTTGCGCACGCGGCCGGTGGGGGCCGAGTCGGATTCCTGGGGCATGCCGGTGCCGCCATCCAGGTCGTCGTCATCGTCCGGGCCCACGCCGGGCGAGAAGGTGCCGCGCGAGGACGGGGCCTTGCCGTCCTGGGCTGCGCGGCGGGCTTCGCGCTCGGCAGACAGGCGCAGGAATTTCTGCTCGGCCTCGAAGTCCTCTTCGGTCTGGAAGTTGCCGGCGCGCAGGTGCTCGGCATGGGCCTCGTTCTCGACCTCGCAGGCCAGCGGCTTGCCCTCGAAAACATAGGTGGCGCCCTTGAGGCGCACGATCAGGGTTCCGTCCTTGCGTGCGGGCAGCGAAGTGAACAGCTTCATGGTGTTGGTTCTCCGGGGTTCAAAAAGCCCCGGCAGCCGATGCCACCGGGGGAAAGCCCCTTGCGGGGCGCGCACACGCTGTCAGGCGTTCGTGTAGATCAGGTCCAGGGCGAAGAGGCCTGCGGCCGTGCCCGCGCCTGTGACCTTCAGGACGATGCGGCGGTCTTCATCCTTCGGCACCAGCTTGGCAAAGGCTGCGGGCACGAGCTGCACATAGCCGCCGGCCGCGCCCGCGTCGTTGTCCGTCACCCAGGCCCCGCCGCCGTCGTCGGCTGCCGCGCTGATGTCGCCGGCCGCATCCGCCAGGCCGATAGAGGCCTTGAAGCCTGCGCCCAGGGCGGCAGGCACGCGGATGAACAGGGACACGGGCAGCGTGCCGGCGGGCAGGATGCCGATGACGCCACGGGCGCCGACAGCGTGGTCGGCCACGGCCAGGGGCTGGCCGAAGCGCGAGCGCACCAGTTCGGAACCGCCGGGGGTGATGGGGGCCTGATGGCCTGCGGCCACGGCACTGAGTTGCTTGAAAGCCATGTCTGATTCCTTCTATTCGGTGGGGTGGATCAGCGCGATGCGGCGGCGGTATCGACGCTGTACACACCGTGGTCCTGCTTTTCGCCTTCGACCTCGAAGACGGTCTTCTTCACACCGAAGATGGACGACGTGGTGATGATGACCTGGTTGCCACGGTCGGCCGTTTCCTCGTGCCAGCCATAGCGCATGCCGGTGCCGGGCGAGCCGAAAGCGATCACGCCAGCCTGCGCACCCATGAACAGCGCGCGCGCCGTCTCCAGGTCGCCCGTGGCGCCGTGGGTGTTGTGGCGGATCACGTTGCGGTGGCTGTGCAGCACCACATTGCGGTGCATGCCCAGTGCACTCTTGAACAACGGCGACTTCAGGCCCAAAGCAGCAGCGGCTGCCTTCTGGATTTCCAGCCAACCGCCCGTGCCCGTTTCCCTACGGAGGTCGTCCTCTTGGAACTTGTGCATCACCATGACGAACACTTCTTCGCCATCGACCACGCAGGGTTGCAGGACGGGGATGTTCGTCGCGCCACCGCCCTGCGTTTCGGCACGGACAATGGCGCGGTCGATCACGCCCAGAGACATCTTGTCGGTCGCGTCCAGATTGGTCACTGCCGTGGCATCGCCGCCGAACAGATGCTGGTTGGCCGTGGGCGCCGTCAGCGGGTTCTTGGCACGCCCCTGATAGCCCAGCGGCAGGATGAAGTTGGCATTGATGCCGCGCGAGCCCGACAGGTAGGTGAACGTCAGTTCGTCCTGGAAGCGGCCCCACCAGCTGGACTGCTGCTGCTTGGCACGCACGCGCAGGTCATGCAGCGTGCGCTTGCGCGACATGCGGCCGCCCGTGTTGACGCCGCCGCGCGCCTGGTCGATGTACAGCTCATCGGTGTAGAAGCGCTGCCCTTCTTCCTTGCCTTCCAGCACATCGTCGCCCTCGACGGGTGCCATACGCAATTCGGCCAGCAGGTCATAGCTGATGAGGTCGCCGGCTTCGGATTCCAGATCCGTCAGCAGTTGGAGAGGGGTCTTGGCGCCCTGGCCCACGGCCGCGAAGCGCTTGCCGAAGTACGAGGCCTGCGACACATCGAGTGCCAGGTTGCCAGAAAAGCGCTTGACGGCGCGGGGGCTGTTCACGCCCACCACTGTTTTGCCCATAGGAGTGCTCCTGTGTGGTAGCGAGCACTCCAGCGCCCCGGTTGAAAAATGATCCAGCCCTCAAGATGGCAGGCTTGGTACGGGCCGCGAGGCGGCCGGTGTCTTTTTGACGGTGGTTTCAGGGGCAGCCATCACGACCATGCGCGCGGCCTGCCCCTTCTTGTATTCCAGCTGGATGCGGGCGCCGCCCACCTCCAGCACATCGCCCATGCGCAGCTCCACGAAGATGCGGCGCGCGTCGGGGGTAGAGGAAGCGGACGGCATGGCGGCGGTGTCAGCCCAGGCGGTTGTAGCGATCACGCTTTTCCTCGGACATGCCAGCCAGCGCGCGCTCGTAATCCAGGCCCTCCAGCTTGTCCAGCTCGGCGAACTCATCGCTCACGGGATCGGCATCGCCCGCGCCGCCGGGCACGTCGGCCAGGTTGGTGACCACGGCCGAGGCGTCAGGCTTGCGCTGCACGTCCGCAGGCTTCTTGGTCGTGGCAATGCCGTGCAGGGCCACCACGCGGCGGTGCCCTTCTTCCAGGAACCAGCGCATGGGCTTGTGCTCGTTGCCGGGCGCCGCGCCCAGGGCACGCACCATCGCGTCCAGGTCCGCCTGCTTGGCCGCATCCTTGCGGTAGTCCACGATGCCCAGCTCTGCGTTTTTGGCCGCTTCCTCGAAGAAGCCGTTGATGGTGGCAGTCCAGGCCTGGTGCGTGGACTGCTGCTGCATCTCGGCCGACATGGTGGCCCGCGTCTTCATGTCGCGCAGCGTGTCGCGCTCGTCCTGCAGGCGATCCAGCTCCGCGTCCAGCTCGGCCTGCTCCAGCTCGCCCTCGTTGAACTTGGCGCGGGCGGCGGCCACGGCGTCCTTGTTGGCCTTCACCTGGGCGTCGTAGTCGGCGGGCAGCTCCGCACGGTAGCCGCTGGGCTGCTGCGCAGTCTGCGGATTTGGTGCAGGTGCGTCGGTCGGCTGCGTGGCATCGGTGGGTTCTGCGGGTGCTGCAGCGGGAGCGGCTGCAGGCGCTGCAGCGGGCGCAGCGGTGGGTTCAGTGGGCGCGTTGGGTGTGCTGGGCTCGGGCTTGCCCTTGCCCGCGTCAGCTGCGTCGTCGTCGCCCTCCTCTTCCTCTTCCGCATCGAGGGGGCCGCGCCCCAGGGCAGCCAGCGCTGCAGCGTTGTCTTCCTCGGGGTCGTAGTCGTTGTCGTCGGCTTCCATGGCCTCGCGCTCGGCGTCGGACAGGAGGCGCAGGTGGTCGTCGTTCAAGCTCATGTGTGCGTCCTTTCGTGGTTTGGATCACGGCAGGGTGGCAGGCTTGGTACGAAGTATTGCCGCCCAGCCGATGAGCCATCGTCTGTCGGTTCGCTCACACTGACAGACGCGCAGCAATGCTGCAGCCCGTTCCCAGTGGCATCCCCCCAATTGAACTAGATTGGCTGATCGAATGAGAGATCCTCTGGCCTAGACCTGTCTCTTATACACATCTAAAAGGGGGGGGGGGGGGGGGGGGGGGGGGGGGGGGGGGGGGGGGGGGGGGGGGGG